>DATJJB010000600.1:0-23276 GCA_035492655.1 Kutzneria sp.
CTGCCGCAGCCGACGGTCGCCGCGATCGCCGGCTACTGCCTGGGCGGCGGCTTCGAGCTCGCGCTCGCGGCCGACCTCCGGGTCGCCGACGAGACGGCCGTGTTCGGACTGCCCGAGGTCGGCCTGGGCATCCTGCCCAGCTCCGGCGGCATCACGCGGTTGGTTCGGGCCGTCGGCCCGGCCCGGACCCGGGATCTGGTGCTCCGCGGCCGTCGAATGTCAACTGTTGAGGCCCACTCGTGGGGCCTGCTCACCGAGGCCGTACCACCCGGCGAACATCTGACCACCGCGCTGACCATCGCCGCTGAGCTGGCCGGACAACCGCCGCTGGCGGTCGCCCTGGCCAAGCAGGTGATCACCGCGGCCACCGACGCGCCCCGGGAAACCGCACTGTTGCTGGAACAACTGGCATACGCCACGCTCAACCGCATCGGTTGAGCCGGGCGTCCAAAACCTGGGGGACGCACGCCTTCCGCCACCACGGCGACTCAACGAGGAGAACAGGCATGGCGGCCAATCCATCCACTGCTGATCCATCCTCCGCCCGCCCACCCAATGGGGTCCGCGAGCACCGACCGCCCCTGGGCATCGAGGCCCGGTCCATCGACTACGTGCCCATCGCCGAACGGCACGGCAAGGTGTGGCACCTGTTCCCCGTGTGGTTCGCGGGGGACGCCCACCTGGCCACCATCGCCACCGGCATCATCGGCGTCGCGCTCGGCGGCAACCTGATCTGGACCGCGATCGCCGTGGTGCTCGGCAACGCGTTCGGCACGTTCTTCATGGCGTTCCACTCCACCCAGGGCCCGCAGCTGGGGCTGCCGCAGATGGTCCAGTCGCGGCCCCAGTTCGGGTTCGTCGGCGCGTTACTCGTGTGGGTGGTCGCGCTGGTCACCTACATCGGGTACACCGGCTTCAACCAGATCCTGGTCGGCTCGACCATGCAGCACCTGGTCGACCTGCCCAAACCGGTCAGCTACATCGGGTACGCCGTGATCAGCGTGGTGCTGGCCGTCGTCGGCTACGACTTCATCCACAAGGCCTCCCGCTGGCTGACGTACCTGATGCTGGTGCTGCTGGTCGTGTTCACGGTCGGGCTGCTGGCCACGCACCCGTTCAGCGCCGAGCAGATGGACCTCGGCGCGTTCGCGCTGACGCCGTTCCTGGTGCAGTTCTTCACCGCCGCCGTGTACCAGCTGTCGTGGTCGATCTACGTCTCCGACTACAGCCGCTACCTGCCGCGCGATGTCGGCGTGCGGGCGTCGTTCTGGTGGACCTATCTCGGCGCCGGCGTCGGCGGGGCGTGGATGATGCTCGTCGGCACCTTCGCCGCCGGCCTGTTCCCCAAGGCCGACACCGTGGACGCCGTGTTGTCCGCCGGGGACAAGGTGTTCTCCGGTTTCGGGCTGGTGCTGCTGATCGGCTCGGTGCTGCCGTTGATCACCATCGGCACCCTCAACTTCTACGGCGGCAGCCTCACCCTGTTGTCCTGCGTGGATTCCCTCAAACGGTTCCGGCCGACCGCGAGCAAGCGGGTGTACGCCCTCATCGTCGTCGGTGTGCTGGCCACCGCCATCGCGTTCGCCTCCAACGACACCTTCCTCGAGGACTTCGAGTACTTCCTGACCGTGCTCGGCTATCTGTTCACGCCGTGGACCGCGATCAACCTCGTCGACTTCTACGTGGTGCGCCGTGGCCATTACTCGATTCGGGAGATTTTCAACCCGCACGGCATCTACGGTCGCTGGAGCTGGCGTGGCCTGGTCGCCTACGGCGTCGGCTTCGCGTCGATGATGCCGTTCGCCATCGTCGGCGACCTCCAGGGCCCGGTGGCGAAGCTGTTGGGCGGCGCGGACATCTCCATGCCCATCGGCCTGCTCGTGGCCGCCGGTGTCTACCTCGTGCTGTGTCGATCGCTGGACCTGACCGCCGAACGGGAACGGGTCGCGGTCGCCGACGCCGGTCTAGACCCGGACGCCTGAGCCCGTGCGCCGATCAATCCCGGTGTCCGGACAGTGGATGACCGGATGTCTGGATTGATCGGTGCTTGGTTGTCCGCCCCGGTTCGCGGAGCCGGACAACGCCGCCGGCCCTAAAAAGAGGCGTACCGGGGCACGGGGAAGGGCGGAGAGCATGGACATTCGACTGCTGGGCGAGGTCCAGCTGCGGATCGGCGGACGGGCGGTGCCGCTCGGGCCGAGGCAGCGCCAGCAGGTGTTCGCGATGCTGGCGTTGGAGGTCAACCGGGTGTTGTCGCTGACCAGCCTGGTCGACCGGGTCTGGGCGCGGCGGCCGCCCCGGACGGCGCAGCATGCCGTCGAAGTGCACGTGTCCGACCTGCGCAGACGGATCGAGGACGGCGGCGCGGCGGCGTGCCTGGAGAGACGCGGCGCCGGCTACCGACTATGCGCCGACCCGCAGACCGTCGACGTCCACCAGTTCCGCGCGCTGGTCGCGCACGCCCGTACGCAAACATCCGACACCGACCGGGCCGACCTGCTGCGGCAGGCCCTTCGGCTGTGGCGCGGGCCGGCGTTGACCGGCGTCGTCGAGGAGTCGCTCCGCGAACACCTCGTCGCCGACCTCGAAGAAGCCCGCCTGCACGCCGTCGAGGACCGCGCCGCCGCACTCATCCGGCTGCGGCGGCACCGCGAGGTCGTCGAGGACCTGCTCCCCGTCGTGGCCGACCATCCGCTTCGGGAGCACCTGGCCGGCCAGCTCGCATTCGGTCTGCACGGCATCGGCCAAACCGTGCGGGCGTTGCAGTTGCTCCGCGACACCCGCCGACGCCTGTTCGACGAGTTCGGCGTAGACCCCGGAATGGCGCTGCGCCACGTGGAAACGGCGATCCTCCAGGACAATGCCGCGCCGATCGCCAGTTAGCAGAGAGCGTGATACGGCACGCCCGGCAAATACTGCTCCCATTGCGATTCGGTGATCGACGGATGGGCGACGGCGCAAACGCGGTTGATGACCTGGTCGATGTCCGTCGGCCAGAAACGGACGACGCCGTCGGTGCCGCCACTGGCCACCGTGTGCCCATCCGGACTGAACACGACCCTGACCACGTTGTCGTCGGGCGGACCGGTGAACACGCCGAGTTCCTGGGGATCGGCCGGATCGCTGATGTCGAGCAGCCGCGTGGTGCCGTCCGCGTCGCCGGTGGCCAGCCGCCGGCCGTCGGCGCTGAACACGGCCGAGTAGACGATGTCGCGGTAGCCGGGAAGGGCGGCAAGCTGTCGGGGTCGGCGTGGGTCCGACATGTCCAGCAGGCGCACCGTGCGCTGGGCGGAAACGGTGGCCAGCAGGTGTCCGTCCGGGCTGAAGGCGCCCGGCTGCACGGCGTCGGTGTCGCCATACGGGAAGGGGATCTCCTGCGGCCGCCGGGTGTCCGAGATGTCCCACAGCCGGGACTCGGCGTAGTTGCTGGTGATCAACGTGCGACCGTCCGGACTGAACACGGCCGCCCACACGTCACCCGAGTAGCCGCCCAGCTGCGACCGGACGACCGGGTTCGCGGGATCGGCGATGTCCCACAGCTGCACCATGCCGATTCCAGCGGTGGCCATGGTGCGGCCGTCGGCGGTGAAGGCGACGGAGAGCATCTCGCCGCCCGCGCTTCGGACGGTCCCACGGTGGACGGGATTGACCGGGTCCGTGATGTCCCAGAGCCAGACGCTGCCGTCGTCGCTCGCGTCGGCCAGCAGGTGCCGGCCGGAGCTGAGCGCGATGGCCCGCACGAACTCCAGATGGCCGGACAGGGTGGCCAGCAGCCGACGCCGGCTCGGCTCGGAGACATCCCACAGCCGCACCGTGTCGTCCCAGCTGCCGGTGGCGAGCATCCTGCCGTCACTGCTGTACGCCATGGCGTCGATCTGGTTGTGATGGCCGGCCAGCAGCAGGTCGTCGAGACCGTAGACGACGGCGTCGTGACCGCCGCCGGCGACGACCGTGGCGCCGTCCGGGCTGAACGCCACCGCCAGCACACCTGTCGGCACGGCGAGGACAGTGGCTGCCCGGTGCGGATCGGTGACGTCCCACAGGCGGGTGCCGCTGCCGGTGGAGGCCAGCGTGTGGCCGTCCGGGCTGAAGGCCACCGACCACACGATGGCGGTGTGCCCGGTGAGCACCGCCAACGGCTGCGGCGCACCGGGATCGGCGATGTCCCACAGCCGCACGTCGTGGTCCCAGCTGCCGCTGGCGAGGGTGTGCCCGTCCGGGCTGAACGCCAGCGCCGCGACCACGCCCCGGTGGCCGACGAGCGCGCCGAGCGGTTGTGGCGCGGTGGGGTTGCTGACGTTCCACAGGCGCGCCCCGGTGTGGCCGTCGTTGACCGCCAGCAGCTTTCCGTCGGCGCTGAGCGCCACCACGGCACCCGAGGGGATGGTGTTCGTCAACGGGCGCGGCGCAACGGGATCCCGGGTGTCCCATAGGGATGCCGTGTGGTCGTCGCTGCCGATGGCCAACAGGGTTCCGTCGCCGTCGAACGCGAGGGAGGACACGGCCTTGTGGTGGCTGTCCGTGGTGGACAGCTTGCGTGGGTGGGCTGGGTCGGCCACCTCCCACAGGTCGACGGCGGTGCCGTCGGCAACGGCGAGGATGCGGCCACGGCCGAACGCCACCGCCGAGGTGGAGTCCTTCGGCATGGGGATCGTGGCGGCCGGACGTGGCTGATGAACGTCCGCGATCTGCCACAGCCGGACGGTCCAGTCGCGGGCGGTGGTGGCCACCAGGTGGCTGTCGGGGCTGAACGCCACCGAGGTGATGTCTGAGGTGTGGCCGGCCAATCGGCTGCCGTAGGGAGTGCCGAAGGAGCTCAGCAGGGCGTCGCGGGTCTCCGGATTGGGGGCGAGTCGGTAGGCGGCGAGGTTGAGCTGCACGGCCAAGGCCGGATCGGATGCGCGGAGGCCGGCGGCGCTGTCGACGGCGTGGCGGGCCAGGGCGAGGTCGCGTTGCGCGGAGGCGATGTGGTCGGCGTTGACGGCGAATCCCACGGCGAGCACGGCCACCAACAACAACGCGGTCAGACCGGCGACCAGTTGTCGTAGCCGGCGGGTTCGGCGGCGGGCGGCGGCGTGCTCGGCGGCCTCGGCGGCGAGGGAAGCGTCCAGGAAGCGCCGCTCACGGCTGGTCAGGGCGGTGGGGTTGGCCGCCGCCCAGTCACGGACGCGCGCCAGCCGAGTGCTGCGGTAGAGGCCGCCGGTGTCCTCGTCGAGGCTTTCCCACGACTCGGTGGCTTCCGTGAGCTGCCGGTGCAGACGCCGGCCCTCGCGGTCGTCCTGGAGCCACTCTCGTAACCGTGGCCAGCAACGGATGATCGCCTCGTGGGACAGCTGCACGGTGTCGGCGTCGAGGGTGAGCAGTCGGGCGTCGGCGAACCGTTCGACCACGGTGGCGGTGTCGGTGTCGGCGGCGTCCAACTCACGCCGTCGCAGGCGGCGCTTGGTGTCCTCGGCCCCGTCGACCACTGCGGTCAGCCGGAGGAACAACTGCCGGGCGGCCGCGAGCTGCCCGGGATCCAAGCCGTCGCACACAGTCTCGGCGGTGCGGGCGATCGCGTGCTGGAGGCCGCCGGTCTCCTCGTACCCGGCCAGGGCGAGCCGGGTGCCGCGGCGATGCCGCCAGGTCTCGAGCAGCGCGTGCGACACCAGCGGCAGCACGGCCGGCTGACCGGTCGCCTCGGCGATCAAGCGGGACACCAGCGCCGTCTCCACGGTGCAGCCGGCCTTGGCCGCCGGGCCGGTGATGACCTGCCGCAGCTCGTCAGTGGTCATCGACCCCACGAGCACCTGCGCGTCGCGCAACGCCTCGACCAGCTCCGGGTAGTTCCCGCAATGCCCGTAGAAGTCCGCCCGCACACCGAGCACCACTCGCACCTGGCTGGTCGGCGCGGTGGCGGCATGCACGAGCGCCGACACGAGCCAGTTCCGCTCATTGTGGTCGACGCACTGTGTGAAGATCTCCTCGAACTGGTCGACCACCACCAGCACGTCCGCGCCACCACGCACGGCGGCCTGGCGCAGATACAGATGCAGCGCCGTCGGATCGGCCAGCTCGACCAGCAGCGCCGGCGCGTCCTTGCCGACCAACTCCGCCAGCCGTAGCGCGCATTCCTCGCGCGGCCGTGGTCCCGGCGTGAACACTATGGCCGGACGGTCGCTGGACGCCACCAGGCCGGCCCGCAGCAGCGAGGACTTGCCTGCCCCCGAGGCGCCGAACAAACCGACGAGCCGGCGTTGTTCGAGCCGTCCTCGCAGGTCCTCGAGCAGGCCGTCACGGCCGAAGAACCGGTCGGCGTCGGCCGGCTGGAACGTGGCCAGCCCGACATAGGGCGGCTGCTCGGCCGGGCTCGGGTCGGTCCGGTCGGCCGCCACCTCGTGCCATCGCTGCCGCCAGGCGTCGACATCGCCGCGGCACGCCCGCACATAAGCCAGTGCGACGGCGAGGCTGGGCAGCTTGCGCCCGCCCGCGGCCTCGGACAACACGGTCGCCGAGTAGTGCGCGATTCGGCTCAACTCGCGGTAACTCGGTGTGCCGGCGTTCTCCCGCAGCCCGCGCAGGTCCGCGGCGAATTGCCCCAGCACGCTGTCCTGGTGATCCAGCGGCCGCTCCGGTCTTGGCACGCACCCTCCCGCTCCGTCGTCCGGTAATAGGAAAAGCGAGTCGTCCGGCAGATACCGGGCCGACGTCCCCGAGTCGCATCGTGTCAGCACCGGGACCGCCGAGACCAGCCGAGTGAGCCTCGATCCGGCCACGCGATCGGCCGTCCACATCGGACTTCCGCGTCCCTCGAAGGGGTGAAATCCGCCGATTCGCAACGCATTTGGGCCTCTGGTGCATGCGTGTCGGCGGTTTTTCTGCTTACCGTGCACGCATTCGTTCTCGTTTCGCGCACAGGAGGGCCGGAAATGAACAAGGGGCAGCTGATCGAGATGCTCGGCATGCGGGCCGGCATGGAGAAGAAGATGGCGGCGCAGGCCGTTGACGCGATGTTCGACATCATCGTCCGCAACGTCAACAACGGCGAGAATGTCACGCTCACGGGCTTCGGTGTCTTCGAGAAACGGGCCCGAGCGGCGCGTACGGCCCGCAATCCGCGCACCGGGCAGACGCTGCGGCTGCGCAAGACGAACGTGCCGAACTTCCGCCCCGGCATGCTGTTCAAGGAGGTCGTGGACGGCACCCGCAAGCTGCCGCGGGCCACCGCCATGCCGGCCGCGAAGCCGGCGGCCAAGGCCGTCGCCACCAGGTCGACGGCGGCCAAGCCGGCGGCCAAGGCCATGGCCAAGCGGGCGACGGCGGTGAGGTCGACGACCCGCGCGGCGGCGAAGCCTGCGGCCAAGGCGACCACCACGCGGGCGGCGGCCAAGCCCGCCGCCAAGGCCACCAGGTCAACCGCGAAGCCGGCGGCCAAGGCCACCGCGAAGGCGAGCCGGCCGGCGACCAAGAAGGCGGCGACGGTCAAGAAGACGGCCGTCGCGAAGAAGACGACGAAGGCGAAGCCGACCGCCAAGAAGGGCGCCAAGCGCTGATTTCCGGAGTGGGTGAGTGGTGGCGGCGGGCTCGATGCGAGCCCGCCGCCGCATTCGCCGCCGGCCCGCCGCGACATAACGTACCGACCGGTCGGAAGTTGACGCCGCGACCACCATCGAGTCGCCGCATTCAACTTGCGGGTGTCAACTTGCAGGCGCGAGCGTGACCCAAAGTGTCGCCCCGTCCCGACCCGGCTGCGCAGCGTTATGATCCAGCCGATGTTCCTACCGTCCGGCGAACGCATTAGCCCGGGTGCTTCCGCCCTGAAACCGTCGAACCCTAAGGTGAGCCACGCCACGAATGTTGGAAGCGATGGGGTGTTGACGCAGTGACCTCCGGTCCCGGTTCGTACGGAGCACGCCCGAGCTGGTGGCGGCCGCGTGTCTGGCACCGGCTGGCGCTGATCGGACTGGCGTTCACATTACCCCTGGTGACCTCGACCTATCTGCTCATGGTGAACAACGGCCAGCGCATCGAGTTCAGCCGGAACGAGCTGCGCGGCCTGGACTATCTGCGGCCGCTGGAAGCGCTGCTGACCGACCTCACCGCCGACAAGACGGTGGACCGCCTCGCCACGGCCGGCCAGTCCACCGGCGCGCAGGTGCAGGCGGCCCGGTCCCGTGTCGACGCCGACTTCGCGGCGCTCACGGCGGTCGACGCCCAGGTCGGCGCCGATCTGAGGACGACCGGCGCGCATCTCAACGCGAGCGTGCTGCCGGCGACGCTGGCCACGACCTGGCGCACCTGGGAGTCCGGCGCGCACGACGCCGGCGTCGACGACGCCTTCCAGTCCCAGCTCCAGACCAACGTGCGCACGCTGATCTCGTACGTCGGCGTCACGTCCAACCTGGTGCTCGACCCGGAACTGAGCCCCTATCACATCGCCGACGCGCTGGTCGTGCGCGCGCCGGCGATCATCGACCACACCCGGTCGGTCGGCGACACCGTGGACGGCCTGCTGGCCTCCGGGCGGATCATGCTGCCCGACCGCACCGGCGTCGCGGCGACCGTGTCCACGCTGACCGCGGACGCCGACGGCTTGCAGGAAGACCTGTTCACCACGTTTCAGGACGGCGGCGGCAGCACCGCCGGCCGGGCCGTGCAGAACGCGTTGGGCCCGCTGCTCACCTCGACGTACCTGAACGTGGCCAACCTGTGCCAGACGATCACGCAGGACTTCGTGCAGGCGTCCCAGATCCGGCTCGACCGCCCCACCCTCAGCCACGCCGTCGAGCAGGCCGTCGGCGGGGTTTCCGCGCTGACCACGGCGTTGACCCAGCGCGAGGCCGCGATCCTGCAGGACCGCATCGACATGGACTCGATGAGCCGGCAGCTGGCCCTGGCCGCCGTGCTCGCCGTTCTCGCGGTGACCGTGCTGCTCGTGGTCTGGCAGTCCCGCCGCATCACCACCGACGTCGGCACCGTCTCCCGGGTCGCCGCCTCGCTGGCCGGCGGCGACCTCACCGGCCGGGCGCGGGTGCGCAGCCGGGACGAGATCGGCGTGATGGCCACGGCCTTCAACGGCATGGCCGAGCAGCTCGAGGAGATGCTGGAGAGCCAGGAACGGGCCCAGCGGTCGCTGCGCTCCGAACGCGATTTCGTCGACGCGGTGGTCAACGTCGCCGGCAGCCTCGTGCTGGTCTTGGACGCCGAGGGCCACATCGTCCGGTTCAACCGGGCCTGCGAGATCACCACCGGCTACGCCGCCGACAAGGTGGTCGGCCGGCTGTGCTGGGACCTGTTCCTGCTGCCCGAGGACCGGCCCTGCATCGCGGAGGCGTTCACCGACCTGCGGGCGGACAAGTTCCCGCTGAGCTTCGAGCTCCCGTGGCTGACCTACACCGGCGAGCAGCGGCGGATCGCCTGGTCCAACACGGCGCTGGTGGACGAGTCCGGGACCGTCACGCACGTGATCGCCACCGGCATCGACGTCACCGCCCAGCGGGCCGCCGAGGCCGCGCTGCGTGAGGCCAAGGAACGGTTCCAGAAGGCGTTCGACTACGCGTCCATCGGCATGTGCCTGGTCGCCGTGGACGGGCAGTTCACGCAGGTCAACCGGGCGCTGTGCCAGATGCTCGGGCGGACCGAGCAGGAGCTGCTGGCGCTGCGGATCGCCGACGTCACCCACCCCGACGACGTCTCGGCGACCGAGGCCACGGTGGTCGAGGCCGCCGGCGGCTACACCGCGCCGCACCACCTGGAGAAGCGCTACCTGCGCCCCGACGGCCGGACCGTGTGGGCCCAGGTCACGGTGTGCACCATCCACTCCGAGGACGGTGAGTCGCCGTACTTCGTCACGCAGGTCGAGGACGTCACCGAGCGGCGCGAGGCCGAGGCGCGGCTGGTCCGGCAGGCCCTGCACGACCCGCTGACCGGTCTGCCCAACCGCACGCTGCTGATGGACCGGCTGCGTCAGGTGCTGGCACGTGCCGATCGGCATCCTGAGCTGACCGCCGTGCTGTTCATCGACCTGGACGGCTTCAAGGACGTCAACGACAGCCTCGGGCACGACGTCGGCGACGAGGTGCTGACCGAGGTCGGCCGGCGGTTGCAGCACCACATCCGCCCGCTGGACACGGTGGCGCGGCTGGGCGGTGACGAGTTCGTGGTGCTGTGCCAGGACCTGGCCAGCGAGCAGAACGTCGTGGAGATCTCCGAGCGGCTGGCCGGCGTGCTGGCCGAGCCCGTGGTGGTCGGCACCTTCGAGGTCGTGGTCACGGCCAGCGTCGGCATCGCGCTGGCCAACGGGCACCATCCGCAGCCCGAGGACCTGCTGCGCGAGGCGGACGCGGCCATGTACGGGGCCAAGACCCGTGGCAAGAACCGGTGCGAGATCTTCGACGCCGGCCTGCAGGAGCGGGCCGTCGACCGGATCGCCATCGCCTCGGCGCTGCGGCAGGGCCTGCGCGACGACCTGTTCGTGCTGCACTTCCAGCCCGTGGTGGACATCCGCACCGGCGACACCGTGGCCGTGGAGTCGTTGGTGCGCCTGGACGATCCCGACCGCGGGCTGCTCGCGCCGGACACGTTCATCCAGGTCGCCGAGGACAGCGGGCTGATCGTGCCGATCGGCACCTCCGTGCTGGAGCAGGCCTGCCGGCAGCTGGTGACGTGGCGGGCGACCGGGGCGGCGCCCAAGGCCATGCGGACCGCGGTCAACCTGTCGGCCCGGCAGGCGACCCGGCCCGATCTGGCCGCGACCATCGAGCGGGCGCTGGCCGAGAGCGGGCTGGAGCCGTCCGGGCTGACCCTGGAGCTCACCGAGACCGTGCTGATGGAGGCCGACGCCGCGACCCTGCGGCAGCTGGAGCGGATCCGTGAACTCGGTGTCGGCCTCGGCATCGACGACTTCGGCACCGGCTACTCGTCGCTGACCTACCTGAAGCGGCTGCCGGTCAGCTTCGTCAAGATCGACCGGTCGTTCGTCGCCGGTCTGGTGACCGACCCGTCCGACCGGGAGATCGTGACCGCGGTGATCCGGCTCGGGCAGGCGCTGGGGTTGACCACGATCGCCGAGGGCGTCGAGGAGCCCGAGCAGTTCCAGATGCTGCGGGCGCTCGGTTGCGACCAGGCCCAGGGCTATCTGCTCGGCCGGCCCAAGGCCGGGCCGCCGGGGGAGATCACCGTGCTGCGGGCCCTGCGGACCGCGGTCTCGTGACGGTTTCCCGCCGGAACTTCCTGCGCGCCGGTGCCTTGCTCGGCCTCGGTGGGCTGGCCGCCTGCTCGTCCGACCAGGACAGCCGGGCGGTCAGCGCCGCCGCGCTGGGGCCGTCGAAGCATGGTGGCGTGCTGCGGGTGGGGATCACCGGCGGCAGCGCCGCCGATGGGCTCGACCCGCACCATCCGCCGACCTACACCGACCAGGCGCGGGTGTCCAACCTGTACGAGCCGCTGTTCGTGCACGACGCCGCGTACAACCTGCAACCCGTGCTGGGCGAGTCGATGGAGCCGTCCGACCACGGCCGGGTGTGGACGCTGCGGCTGCGGGACGGCGTGAAGTTCCACAACGGCAAGCAGTTCGACGCGGACGACGTGATGTTCAGCTTCCGCCGCATCGTCGACGTGAAGGGCAACGGGGCCGGCGCGCTGAGCATCATCGACTTCGCCGGCCTGCGCAAACTGGACGCCCGGACGCTGCGGATTCCGTTGACCCAGCCGTATGTGCAGTTCCAGGACGAGCTGGCCCAGTACTACAACGGGATCGTGCCGGTCGGCTTCGACGTGGCCAAACCGGTGGGAACCGGGCCGTTCCGCTTCGGCTCGTTCACCCCGGGGGACCGGAGCTCCTTCCCGCGTTTCACCGACTACTGGCGCGGCGACCAGCCGTACGTCGACGAGCTGGTGATCATCGACTATCCCGGGGCCGAGCCACAGCTGGAGGCGTTGCTCGGCGGGGACGTCGACGCCGTCGACAACCTGCCGGCCGAGCGCATCGCCACCGTGAAAGCCGCCGGGCACAACGTGTTGGTGTCAGAGACCGGCAATTGGACGCCGTTCACCATGCGCGTCGACAGCGGTCCGTTCGGCGATGTCCGGGTGCGGCAGGCCCTTCGGCTCGTCGCCGACCGGGAGCAGCTCGTCAGCCAGGCCCTCAACGGGCAGGGGCGGATCGGCAACGACCTGTACGCGCCCTACGACGTCGCCTACGCCAAGCAGTTGCCGCAGCGGCAACAGGATCTGGACCAGGCCCGGTCTTTGCTCCGCAGTGCCGGGCAGTCCTCGTTGCAGGTGCAGCTCTACACTTCCACCGCCGTCGACGCCTCCTCCGTCACGGCGGCCCTGCTGTTCGCTCAGCAGGCCCAGGCCGCCGGCGTCAACGTCCGGGTCCGCCCCATCGACAGCGGCGAGTTCTACGGCAGGCAGTACCTGTCCTGGCCCTTCGCCCAGGATTTCTGGTACACCCGCAACTACCTGCCCCAGGTGGCCCAGGGTTCGCTGCCCAACGCCCCGTACAACGAGTGCCACTGGGACGACCCCTCCTTCAACTCCGTCATCGCCAGCGCCCGCGCCGAGCTCGACGCCGGCCGCCGCACCCGCCTGCTCCAGGACGCGCAGCAGATCGAGTACGACCGCGGCGGCTACCTGGTGTGGGGCTTCAAGAACCAGGTCGACGCCTTCAGCAGCAAGGTCACCGGCTTCGTCCCGGACCGCGGCCTGCCCCTGTCGTCGTTCCAGTTCCGCACCGTGTCCTTCGTGTGAGACTGATCGGGTGGAGAGCCCCCGCTTCGTCGTGCTGGCCGACGACCTGACCAGCGCCGCCGAGGCCGCCGGCCACCTCGCGGACACGGGGCGAGCGGCATCGGTCCTGCTGGAAGCGGCAGCCGGTGGTGCGGCCTGGCCGTGCATGGACCTGGATACCCGACACCTGACCGAGGCGGCGGCGGCGACCCGGCATGCGCGGGCGGTCGAGAGGCTGCCGGCCGCGGGCATCTACAAGACCATGGACAGCTCGCTGCGGGGCAATTGGGCGGCCGAGCTCGCGGCGGTCATGCAGGCGTCCAGTCGACGGCTGGCGGTGGTGGCACCGGCCTGCCCGGCCTACGGCCGCCGGACCGTCGGCGGCCATCAGCTGGCCAACGGCGTCCCGGTCCACCTGGGACCGGCTGGCCGCGACCCGGTGCGACCGGTGACCGACTCGTCGGTTGTAAGACCCATATGCCGCCAAGGTCTTACAGTCGCCTCTGTCACGCCGGAAGACTTCACGCTGACCGGCAGATCGGGCGTGGTGGTGGTGGACGCCTCGACGGCGGCGGACCTGGAGGGGATCGCGGCGGCGGTCCAGGATCGCCTGGCCGAGATCGTGTTGTGCGGCAGCCCGGGACTGTGGGAGGCGCTGCATCCCGTTCACCAGCCTCGCCGGGATCTGCCCACCACTCGAAAGGCGTTGGTGCTGATCGGCAGCCTGCATCCGACGACCCGGGAACAGCTGGCCAAGCTGACGTCCAGTGGCGTGCCGGTGCTGACCACCGACAACGCGCACGAAGCGGTCCAACTCTTCGAGACCGCGGCAACAGTGGCGGTGGCCACGCCCGAGGCGTCGGCGGTCGGGCCGCAGCTGAGCATCCTTGGTGAAATCGGGGCTCGCTGCGCGGCGGCGGTGCCGGACCTGGGCTTCGTGCTCAGCGGCGGCGACACCGCCCGGGCGCTGGCGACTGCCTTGCACACCAACGAGATCCGCGCCGCCGGCACCGTCGCCCCGGGTATCATGATCGGCACGTTGATCGGTCCGAACCGGCCGGTGATCACGAAGGCGGGCGGTTTCGGTGACCCGGACACGCTGATCAGCGCCGTCGACGCACTCACTCGGAATGCACGATGACCGTTGCGCACGGCTGGCGCGTGGCGGTCGGCGATCCGCGGGCCGGCCTGCGCGGCTGTGGCACCGGCACCTTCCGCAGGATCTCATCGGGCGACCCTTGGGCCGATGCGGCGGTTCGTCGCGAATGCCCGGAACGTACCGGGCGGCGGCGCGATGGTAGGGGCATGAATCAGTGGTTCTTGCCCGACCCCAACGGGTTCAACGGGGCCTACATCTATCCGGGTGGCGACGTCACCTGGGATTTCGGCTGGGGCGACGTGACCTTCGCACCGGCCATCCTCGCCGTCGCCATGCCGCCGTCGGTGGTGAGCGCCGGCGGGGACGTCACGACCGTCAGCAACGGCTTCTACCAGGACGGCAACGGCGGCAAGCACTACACGACCCGGCTGACCTCGCGTAACGGCTGCGGGTACCGCCTGCTGATCAGCCAGCTCCGGTGAAAGGAAGGCACACATGAAGATCGCCGTACTGTCCGACGCCGACGGCCGCCTGATCGGCATCGCGCCCGTGCACGACCCGGCCGAGGGCGGGCCGGTCGGGCGGATCGTGGCCCAGCCCGACCAGGTCCTGCACGAGATCGAGGTGGCGGACGACATCCTGGCCGACGCGGCGCGGGTCGCGCGGCTGCACGAGACGCACCGGGTCAGCGCCGGCCGCCTGGTCGAGAGCTAGTCGGGCCGGCCGGGCACCACCAGCCCGCTCTCGTAGCCGGCCACCACGACCTGCGCGCGGCTGGACAGATCGAGCTTGCCCATCAGGTTCTTCACGTGGGTCTTGACCGTCGACTCGCTCAACACCAGACGCGCGGCGATCTGAGCATTGCTCAGACCGTGGGCGACGAGGCGCAGTACCTCGGTCTCGCGGGCGGTGAGGCCGGCGAGGTCGGTGGTGGTGCGCCGGTGATGGAGGGCGTAGGTCTCGACCAGGCGCTGGGTGATGGCCGGGCTGATCAGCACGTCCCCGGCGGCCACCGCGTGCACGGCGGCGACGATCGCGGCCGGCGGCGTTTCCTTGAGCAGGAAGCCGGCCGCGCCGGCGGCGAGCGCCCGGTAGACGTATTCGTCGAGGTCGAAGGTGGTGAGCACGAGGATGCGCGCGGCCGGTGCGGCGGCCAGGATGCGCTCGGTGGCGTCGAGACCGTCGAGCACCGGCATCCGGATGTCCATGATGATCACGTCGGGCCGCAGTGACGCGGCCAGTTCGACCGCCTGGACGCCGTTCTCGGCCTCGCCGGCCACGTCGAGGCCGGCGGCGCGCAGCAGGGCGGACAGGCCGGCGCGGATGAGGGCCTGATCATCGGCGATCAGCACACGGAGGCTCACACCTCCTCCCGGTACGGAAGTCGCAGCACGACGGCGAATCCGCCACCGGCACGGGGACCGGCGGTGAGCACGCCGCCGTAGAGTTCGGCTCGCTCGTGCATGCCGGCGATGCCCCGCGACACGCCGGCCGGCCGTGGCTTCATGCCGCGGCCGTCGTCGGTGATCTTCAAGGTCAGGGTTCGTTCCCCGTAGTCCAGGTCCAGTCGGGCCGCCGCGGGCCCGGCGTGCTTGAGCACGTTGGTCAGCGACTCCTGCGCCACCCGGTACGCGCACAGATCGGCCCCGGGCGGCAACGCCCGCGGTGTGCCGGTGACGGTCAGTGTCACGGGCAGTCCGGTGGCGCGCAACCGATCCAGCAGACCGTCCAGTTCGGACAGACCGGGCTGGGGCTGGGTGCTGTCGGGCTCGTCCACCCGCAGCACGGCCAGCAGCCGGCGCATCTCGGCCAGCGCCGACCGGCTGGTGTCGCCGACGATCACCAGCGCCTCCCTGGCCGCGTCCCGGTCACTGTCCACAACGTACTCCGCGACGCCGGCCTGTAGCGAGATCACCGACATGTGGTGCGCCACCACGTCGTGCAGCTCGTGGGCGATGCGGATCCGCTCGTCGGCCACGGCCCGGGACGCCTGCTCGGCCAGTCGCTCCATCCGCCGCGACCAGCGACTGGTGCTCAGGCCGAGTCCGAACGCGGCCACCACCTGGAGCACGGAGCTGCCGAACAGCGGCCACTTGTGCATGTCCCCGACCAGCACGACGAAGTTCGTGGTCAGCGTGGCCAGCGCGACACCGAGCGCCACCACGGCGACCGGCCACGGGCGCAGCAGGGCCACCGAGAACAGCCCGATCAGCAGCCCGATCCCGCCGGCGGGGGAGTCCGGGTAGCCGAGCAGCAGACCGGCGACCAGCGCCGCGCCCATCACGAACGTGATCGTCAACGGCAGCAGCTGGCGCAGCGCGACCGGCGCGAACCCCAGGCCGGTCAGCACGTACGCCGGCCAGGGCACGTGCTGGTCGGCCAGCGACGCGACGGCCAGCACCGTCATGGCGACGGCCAGCTCCACATCGACCGGGACGGATCGGAGTACCCCTCGCACCGGCCAACGGTAGCCGGGAAACCCGTGCCGCCGCACCGTGCCACGGGCTGATCTCGTCTACCCCCAGCGGGGTAGGCCGAGTTCACCCGCCAGACGATGTCGGACACGCGTCCCCGGCTGGTTCGCTGAGACGGCAGTCGACTGAGGGGAAATCCGATGCACAGGACAGTGATCGCGCTGGTCGCCCTGACGGGGGTCATGGCGGCCGCCGCGCCGGCCCATGGCGCGGACCGGGCGGTGTTGCAGCGGGACGCGGACAAGCTGGTGGACTACGGCGCACCGGGAGTGCTGGCCGAGGTGGACACGCCGAACGGCAAGGTGAAGGTGCGCAGCGGGTACGGTGACACGGAGGCCAGGACGCCGGTGTCGTGGCACACGCATTTCCGGGCCGGCAGCGCCACCAAGACGTTCACCGCGACCGTGCTGTTGCAGCTGGTCGGCGAGGGCAGGCTGACGCTGGACGACACCGTGGACCACTGGCTGCCCGGTGTCGTCGCGGGCAGCGGCAACGACGGCACGAAGATCACCGTGCGGAATCTGTTGCAGCACACCAGCGGGCTGCCGGACTACACCCAGGCGTTGCCCTTTCTCGACAACGCCGAGGACTTCGAGGCCAACCGGTTCCGCACGCTGACCGCGCCGGACATGGTGGCCATGGCGATGAAGTACGCGCCGACCTTCGCGCCGGGCACGGGCTGGGAGTACTCCAACACCAACTACCTGCTGGCCGGGATGATCATCAACAAGGTCACCGGGCACGACTGGCAGCAGGAGGTGCAGCGGCGGATCATCGCGCCGCTCGGCCTGCGCAACACCACGGCTCCGTACACCGATCCGCACCTGCCTGAGCCGCATGCCGTTGGCTACCAACGGTTCGCCAAGGACGAGGCGGCCATCGACGTCACCGCGCTCAATCCGTCGTGGGCCGGCGCTGCCGGCGCGATCGTCAGTGACACCGACGACATCAACACCTTCCTCCGGGCCCTGATCACCGGCAAGTTGCTCAAGCCGGCACAGCTGAAGGAGATGCAGACGACCGTGCCGGCGCCCGAGCTCGACCCGGTCTTCCAGGGCGCGCGGTACGGCCTTGGTCTGATGTGGGTGCCGGCGTCGTGCGGCGGTTACTGGTCGCACGGCGGCGACATCCACGGTTTCAAGACCCGTGACGCCGTCAGTGCGGACGGCCGGCGCAGCGCCGTGATCACCATGAACACCGACTCGCCGGTGGCCAAGCCGGGCCTGCCGCCGCTCACCCAGGACATGAGCGTCGACCTGATGGAGCACGCCATCTGCGGCACGGCGTGACCACCGTTGTGGCGGCGGATTACCGCCGCCACAACGGTTTCAGGCGCGGACGGCCCGGATCTGCCTGATCGGGAGCTGCACGTGGCCCTTGGCGTCGACGGCGGAGTCCGCGGACAGGAAGGCGGTGGCCTCCGGCGGCATCGCCGCGGCCCACTGCTCGGGCGTGAAAGCCGTGGCGTAGCCCCGCATCTGCATGCGGTCGATCCGCCAGTGCTGGCCGAGGTCGCGGCGCAGGCTGGCCTCGTCGGTGTGCCCCGGCATCGGGAACAGCGCCTCGGTCTGCTCGGGGAAACACAGGATGTGCAGCACGGCGCCGGGATTGGTGACGGCGTGCAGCGCGGCGAGGTAGTCGCGCCGCTGCTCGTCGGTGAGGCAGTGCATCATCGCGGAGTCGAGCGCCGAGTTGAACCGGCCGTCGATGCCGTCGAGCCTGGTGGCGTCGGCGACGGTGAAGTCGACCTTCAGCCCGCGCTCGGCGGCCTTGGCCGAGGCCTGCGCGACCGCCGTCGGCGCGGCGTCGAACGCGGTGATCTCCAGGCCCCGCTCGGCCAGGAACAGGGCGTTGTCGCCGAGTCCGCAGCCGCTCTCCAGCACCGGGCCGGTGAACTCGCCGGCGTCGGCCAGCTCGACCACGATCGGCTGCGGGCCGTCCAGCCGCCACGGCACGACGTCCAGTTCGACGTCGCCGACGGCCACGCTCCGGCCCTGGTAGAGCGCGTCGAAATCCATCATCGAGTGCTCGGTCACCGATCCTCACCCCAGTTTTTAGTAGACGGAGACGTTCACTATGACCGAGCGTAGTGCTGCGCATTAGGAACGTCAACGTCTACTATCGGGTGGTGAGCGCGACCGACACCGCCCGCTCCCGCCGTCGCGGGGCAGAGCTGGAACACGCCCTGTACGAGGCGACCGTCCGGGAACTGGCCGAGTCCGGCTACGGCCGGCTGACCATGGAGGGCATCGCCGCCCGGGCCCAGACCGGCAAGGCGGCCGTGTACCGGCGGTGGTCGACCAAGCAGGCCCTGGTGCTCGACGCGCTGCGGCACAGCCTGCCGCCGCTGCCCGGTTTCGAGCCGGAGATGCCGCCGCGGGACAACCTGCGGGCCGTGTTCACCGTGCTGTGCCAGGTGTTCGGCGGCCGCACCTCGTTCCCCGGCCTGGCCGTGATCACCGGCCTGGTGGCCGACCCGGTGCTGCGCAACGCCATCGTCGAGCACATCGTCAGCCCGCGGCTACGGGTGATCGAGTCCATTTTGGACAACGCCGTGCGCACCGGCGAGATCGACGCTGTCGCGCCGATGGCCGTCCACATCGGACCGGCGCTGGTCATGCACGCCTTCCTGCTGACCGGGAACCCGCCCGACGATGCCGAGATCGACCGGATCGTGGACAGCGTGCTGGGCGTCTGACCGGATGGTCGGACGTTCACCATCGGCGCGGGCGGTGTCGATGATCAACCGCGCCGATCGGGGGCCCGCGCGGGCTGCTTTCTCTGCCGTGATGGGCAGTTCCGTTGTGCATGAGGCGGCCAACGGCGCTGACGTGGCTAGCCTCTGGCGGTGCCACGCACGTCCACCGCTGGAGGATCGATGACCGAGCACGGGTTGATGGACTTCGACGCACTGCACGGGGGCGAGGGTGCGAACCTGGGGCAGGACGGCCCCCGCCTCGCCGCCGCGCCGTGGCAGCTCGACGAGCCGCAGCCGCTGGTCGTCGAGCTCGCCGACCAGTTCACCGGGCCGGTGCTGGACGGCGGCTGCTGGGTCGGGGACAACGCGTTGCTCCTGGCTGCCAAAGGCTTCGACGTCACGGCCGTCGACATCGCCGCGTCCGCCGTCGAGCAGGCCCGGGCCAAGGCCGCCGCCCGCGGTCTCGACGTCGACTTCCGCGTCGGCGACGCCACCGAACTGACCGATATCCGTACCGGCTTCAACACGATCCTCGACAGCGCCATGATGCACTGCCTGTCCGACGCCGACCGCCAGGCCTGGCTGGCCGCCGCCCACCGGGTCGCCGCCCCCGGCGCCCGCCTGCATGTGCTGTGCTTCCCCGACTTCGTCGCCGGGGCCTTCCCCATGCCGGGTGACCTCACCGAGGCCGGCCTGCGGCGTGACATCGAGGCGCACTGGGTGATCACCGGCTGGGAGGTTCGCCGGTACACCACCAACATGGACCCCGCGGCGCTGCGCGACCTGGTGCCCGACGCGTCGATGGAGCTCGCGGTGGACGACGGCCAGGGCCGGTCGCTGCTGCCCATCTGGCACATCGCCGCCACCCGCCGCTGACCGGCACGGTTGGGCCCCTGGATCGTTGCCCCCCAGGGAGTTCTACGCCGACCCGCGGTTCTCCCGCGCCGCGGTGGCCGGGGCGGACGTGCCCCGGTCGCGGCCCGGGACGAGCTGGCCGGACTGCTGACCTCCTTGATCGCGCAACGACTCGGCACTCGGTGACGATCTGCTGACCACGCTGGTCGTGGCCCGCGACGAAGGAGATCGCCAAGGAGGACATCGAGATCGGCGGCCAGCTGATCCGCCCCAGCCCGCGCCTCGCGGTGCCGGCCGCCGAGATCCAGTGGCGGACCGGCCAGCCGATGCGGGGCGTGCGGGCCCTGCCCGTCGAGTTCGGTCAGTAGGCCGCGCGCAGGCTCGGGATGGCGTCGGCCGGCACGTCGAACAGCGTGCTCGGATCGTGCAGCAGATCCTCCAGCCGCTGCCCGTCGAAACCGGTGCTGCGACGGCCGTCGACCGCCATCGACAGCCAGCCCGAGAACACCCGCTCGCAGGCGCCGAGCCGGACCTGTCTGCTGTCGTGCTCCTCGCAGAGTTCCCTGGCGTACAGGCGGAGCAGCTCCGGCTGCCGGTAGCGCACGGCGCCGGCCGCGTCGGTGCCGACCACGTCCAGCAGCTGGAGGTCGACCAGCCGCTCCATGTGCTTCTCGGCGCGGTTGGCGGTGGTGTCCAGCAGCGCGGCGCCGATCCAGACCGACACCTCGGGCACCGTCAGCAGCCCCAGCCGGCGGAACAGCGCCGCCTCCGGCTCCGATAATTCCTGGCAGCTGACCGCGAAGCCGGCGCGCAGATCGTGCTCCGCCCCGCTGAGCTCGTCCAGGCGGTGCGCCTCGTCGGCGACCTTGTCCAGCAGATGCCGTACCGACCAGTGCGGCTTGGCCGCGAGCCGCGCGCCGGCCGTGCGGAGCACGAGCGGCAGTCGGTCGCACAGCTCGGCCAGCTGGTGGGCGGCCCCGGGATCGGCTGTCACACGGGCGTTTCCGGCGACGACGCCGAGCAGCGACACCGCGTCGGTCGGCGCCAGCGCACCGAGCCGGAGCTGATGCGCGCCGTGCTTGCCGAGCAGGTCGTACAGCTGCCCGCGGCTCGTGACGAGCACGTGGCACTGCGCGCTCCCCGGCAGCAGTGGCCGGATCTCGCCGAACGACGCGGCGTTGTCCAGCACGACCAGCGCCCGGCGGTCGCGCAGGATGCTGCGGTAGAGCGCCGCCCGCTCCTCGACGTCGTCCCGGATCAGGTCGTCGGGCACGCCCAACGCCCGCAGGAATCCGCCGAGCACGGCCTTCGGACCGGTGCTGACGTCGGCGAACAGCTGGCCGCCCGGGAAGTCGTCGGCCACCCGGTTGGCCCAGTGCAGCGCCAGACCCGTCTTGCCGACGCCGGCGCCACCGGTGATCAGGCCGATGGTCAGCTCGGCATCGCCGACCATGCCGTCCAGCGCGGCGATCTCGTCGGCGCGCCCGGTGAAACCGGGCACGTCGGCCGGCAGCTGCGCCGGAACCCGCTGCCGCAGCGGGGAATCCGCCGCGCGGGCCGGGCGGGCCGCGGTCAGCCCGGGGTCGTCGCGCAGGATCGCGTCGTGCATCTTGCGCAGCGACGGGCCCAGTTCGAGGCCGAATTCGTTGATGGACAGGCGTTGCCCGTCGCGGAACGTGGCCAGCGACTCGGCGCGCCGGCCGGCCCGGTACTGGGCCAGCATGAGCTGGGCCCGGGACTGCTCACGCAGCGGGTGCTCGCGGACCAGCGAGGTCAGCTCGCCGATGAGGTCGTTGTGCTGGCCCAGGTCCAGGCGGATGGCCGCGTGCTTCTCGTGCACGGTCAGCCGCAGTTCCTCCAGCCGGGCCGCCTCGATCTCCACCGACAGGCCGGACACCCCGGTCAGGGCCGGTCCGCGCCACAGCTTCTGCGCCGCGTCGAGGCAGCTGGCCGCCTCGGCCAGATCGCCGGCCTCGGCCGCCGCCTCACCCTTGGCGGTGAGCTCGGTGAACTCCATCGCGTCGATCCGGACGCTGTCGGCCCGCAGCACGTAGCCGGGGGCGCTGGTGATGATCACGTCGTCGTGGAAACCGGCTGTCTTGAATGTTTTCCGCAGTGCCGCAACGCAGATCGCCACCTGCGTGCGACCGGTGGCCGGCGGTCGGCCGTTCCAGACCGCCTCCACCAGCGCGTCGACCGAGACGACCTGGCCCGGGGCGAGGGCCAGCATCGCCAGGATGGTGCGCTGCCGCGAGCCGCCGATGGCGATCTGCGTATCGGCTACGCCGGCTTGCAGCATTCCGAGCACACCGATGTTCAAGCGGTTCATTGACCCCCCAGTGGTCACGAACGTCATATTCCAATGTGGCCCGGTTTCCCCATGAGTCCCCACCCCTGGTTTCCCGACTCATCCGGGCGATCACAGTGAAGCACGAAAAAGATTGCTTGAGTTGGACTCGACCGTGACACCTGGTGAACTCACCCGCTGTGTCCGGTTCGACACGCTTTGTCGAACATGCTGAACACGGTGCGCACCTGATGGTCACCTGGATGTCACTTATCAACCACCGGTCGAACATGATATTGATTCGGGTCTCCTGATGACCTGCATATATAACAGATGGTAGTTCTGGATCGATCCAAAGTCACCAGTGGTGACCGTCGTGACGTAACCCACCCGAAAAGTCACGCAAAACCGCTCGATAACGGGAAGAAAAGACCCGTGAGTAGAGTCGCGCAGGCCGGCAAGAAGGCGGACGGTCCTCCGGGCGGTGGCGATGCGCCGCCGCCCCGTTGGAAACGTGACTCATTCGGCCGTCAGGGAAACGGTCGGATGGGCGACGACGATTGTGGAGGACTTCGATGGCAGAGACGGCAGCGACGGTGGCGTGCATGGTCGCCGTGCTCGGCAGCGTGACCGTCTGGATCGCCCTGCTCGCCCGCAGCCGCGCCCGCCAGTCCGCCGCCCGTGACCTCGCCGACCAGCTCGCCGACCTCGACGGCCGGATGCGCGAGATGAGCGCCGAGGTCACCGCCATCCACCGCCTGCTGCGCGACATCGATTAGACGAGCAAGCCTCGGCCGGGTCGCGGGCACGCGAGTGCCTATCGATTATCGATGCTATCGTTAGTCGATAGTATCGAAACTCGATAGGCGAGGAGCGCACGATGCAGACGAAGCGGGGACTCCTGCCGGTGCTGGCCACCGTCATCCGGATCCTGACCTGGGTGGCCGGGCTGGGCGTCCTGGTTGTCGTCATCGCCACCGCCGGCGAGTTCGGCTGGCTGCCCGGCAACTCCGCCGGCCCGGCCTGTGTGGACACCGGTAGCCGGCTGGCCTGCACGGATCACCCGAGCATGGCTCAACGACTGGCCGATGCCGGAGATCAGCTCCCGAGCATGCTCTTCAGCCTCGGCGCACTGTGGCTCTTGCTGCGCTT
>DATJJB010000601.1:0-12049 GCA_035492655.1 Kutzneria sp.
CCGGGAGCGCCTCGACGACGGTGACGGTCGGCAACACCGCCCCGGCGGTGACGATCGCCGGCCCGGCGGGCGGCGGGCTGTTCGACTTCGGCGACGCGGTGCCCTTCCAGGTGAGCGTCACCGACCCCGAGGACGGGGCGACGACCGGCGACGGCGGCGTGGACGACGTGGCCCTGTCCGGCTCGGGGCGCTACGTGCGGGTCTACGGCACGCAGCGGGCCACGCAGTGGGGCTACTCCCTTTGGGACCTGAACGTATACGGCGCCAACGATCTCGCGCTGGGGCGGCCGGTGACGGTGTCGTCGGTCGAGCCGAACAGCCCGCACTCGGGCGCCAACGCCGTGGACGGCAACCCGGCGACGCGGTGGGGAAGCGCCTACAGCGATCCACAGTGGATCGTCGTGGACCTCGGCTCGGCGCGGAGCGTCAACCGGGTCAGGCTCAACTGGGAGACCGCGTACGGCCGGGCGTACCAGATCCAGACCTCGCCGGACAACGCCACCTGGACCACCGTGTACTCCACGATCACCGGTGACGGCGGCGTGGACGACCTGGCCGTGACGGGGACCGGACGCTACGTGCGGGTCTACGGCACGCAGCGGGGCACGCAGTGGGGCTATTCGTTGTGGGATCTGGGGGTATACGGCGCGTGAGCGCCGGCCGGAGGGCCGGGTGCCGCCACACCCGGCCCTCCGCGCTTCAGCTCGCGCTGCAGCTGAGCGCCGGAACGGCGTTGGCGGAGCCGTTCCACGAGCCGAGGAAGCCGAAGTTCGTGGCCGCGCCGGCGCCGAGGCCGCCGTTGT
The DNA here is from genome assembly GCA_035492655.1 of Kutzneria sp. GTDB lineage: Bacteria > Actinomycetota > Actinomycetes > Mycobacteriales > Pseudonocardiaceae > Kutzneria. The sequence continues at coordinate 804 of DATJJB010000601.1, forward strand.
AGCTCACGTTCCGGGCGGTCACGGCGGAGCCGCTGCTGGTGATCGCCGCGTTCCAGGACTGCGTGATCGCCTGGCCGTTGGCGAAGGTCCAGGTGACCGTCCAGCCGGAGATCGCCGAGGAGCCGGCGGTCACCTTCACGTCGCCCTGGAAGCCGCCCGGCCACTGCCCGACGATCGAGTACGCGGCGGTGCAGGTGCGCCCGGCCGGCGGCGGCGACGAGCTCGCGCTGCGGCTCGGGCTGACGCTGACGCTCGGTGAGACGCTGCGGCTGGGTGAGACGCTCACGCTCGCGCTCGGCGAGGTGATGACGCCGCTGTACACCGAGGCCTCCTTGGCCGTGGCCTTGATGCCGTTGGCGCCGTTGAAGATGCGCTGGCCCCACGTGGTGAGCTGGGCCGGGTTGAAGCCGGTGGCCATGTCGAGGATCGGGTCGGTGTTGCCGCTCCACGACCAGCCGATGTAGCCCAGGCCTCGGGCCTGCGCCTGCGCCAGGATCGTCTCGTGGTCGACCTCGCTGGACGAGAACTGCCAGCCGAACTCGCCGATGACGAGCGGCCAGCCCTTCGCCTGGATCGCGTCGAGGTAGTCGATGACCTTCTGCGCGGTGTTGTAGACGGCGTACATGTGGATCGACAGCACGGTGTTGTGCTGCGTGTCGGCGTCCAGGACCGTCTGGCCGGTGTCACGCATGACGTTCTGCCAGTCCTGGCCCCAGTTGGGCGCGTCGACCATGAGCAGGTGCTGGAAGCCGTTGCTGCGCATCTTCTGGATCGCGGCGGCGGTGGCCGCGGTCCACTGGGCGGGGTTGTTGTTGCCGATCGGCTCGTTGCCGATGTTGATGGCGACGTAGCTCTCCTGGCCGACGAGGTTGCTCTTCTGGCTGATCCAGTAGTTGACCGCCTCGTCGAGGGTGGCGGCGGCGCCGTCCTCGCCGTAGCCGGTCGTGTCGTGCACCTCGAGGACGCAGATCAGCTTGTTGGCCTTGCACAGCGAGATGACGTTGGGGATGTCGGTGGACGGGCCCCAACGCTTGCCGCTGCCGAGCACCACGCGCACGGTGTTGGCGCCGAGGGCCTTGACGTTGGCGAACGAGCTCGTCTGGCTCGTGTACCACACGTGCGGGTGGTTGACCCCGCGCATGATGAACGTCTGGCCGTTGGCCTCCACGATGTTGCGCCCGCTGATGTGCAGGCCGACGGCGGCGGACGCCGGCTGGGCGTACACCAGGGCCGAAGCGGCGGCCGCGGCCAGCGCGGCGCCGACGATGGCGAGTCTTCGCTTCATGTCGTACCTGAGTACGCGCCGCGGTTTCGAAACTCAATCGAAGCGCTTCGCAATCCTCCTGACCGGGGCGGGACGGTGAAAGATACAGCGTCAGAGTGCCTTGGCGACCTGGTCGGCGAGCGCCTGGGTGCCCTGGCGGAGGGTCTCGCCGGACGGCGCGCTGAACAGCATCCGGTGGCAGCCGTCGAGCTCCAGGTACACCTCGCCGCCCCGCTCGTCCACCGGCCGGAACAGCGCGAACCGGCTCGCGTGCGCGGTGCACGGCACGACCGGGCCGGCGGGCAGCATCGCGGCGCGCAACGCGTCCCACGTCGCCGCCGGCAGCAAGCCGCCGCGCTCGAAGTTCCCGGCGGGCTTGCCGCTGCCCTGCTCCTCGGGCGCCACGGTGTACACGCACAGGCGCATCCGGCCCTGCGGCGGGTCGAACGGGCGCCCGGCCGGCGGCGTCGGCGGGCTCGCCATCACCGCGCCCACCATGTCGGCCCAGCGCTGCTCGCAGCCCGCCTTGGCGGCCGCCGCCGACTTCGTCTCGCCGAGCACCGTCGTGGCCACCGTGCGCAGCTGCAACTCGTCGACCGCGCGGCGCACCTCGAGGCGCAGCTTGCCGCACGCGTCGGCGGCGACGCCGGGCCGCAGCCAGCGCCCCGCCTTGTCGATGACCGCGAACCACGGCACGCCCGGCAGGTCGGCGTTGCAGAGCTGGTCGGTGCGCGGCACGTCGGGCAGGCGCAGCGCCGCGGTCAGCGCTTCGACCTTGACGCCGCGCCGTTCGGCCCACACCTGCTCCTCGGCGCCGTCGGCGCGCTGCTGGCTGCCGATCGAGCAGACCACGACCTCGGCGGGCGCGAAGTCCGCGGGCAGCCGTTCCAGCCCCAGCGGCTCGGCCCCGGCGGCCCGCAGCGGATCGGCGATGACCTCTTTGCAGGAGGTCCAGGCGGCGTGTACCTCGACGGGCGTCAACGGCCAGTCGGAGGCCATGCCCGGCCCGCCGACGTCGGCGGGCCGGGCACAGGCGGTGAGCAGTACGAGCGCGGCGGCCGCGACGGCGGCGGTCCTTCTCAGCACGTCATCTCGGACGCGCCGCACCCGCGAGCGGTTCCGTCGTACCTACTGCTCGCCGGACGGCACCGTCAGCTGCGTGCCGAGCGCGGCCGGGACGCCCAGGTTCGGCGTGCCGTCGGCGTTCCAGGTGATCTTCTGCGCGCGGGTGCTGCGGTTCATGTCGCAGCCGCCGCTCGCGGACGTGTTGGCGTGGTAGACCATCCAGTCCTCGGTGCCGTCGGGCGACTTGAAGAACCCGTTGTGGCCGGGGCCGTACACGCCGTTGGCGTTCGAGCGCTGGAACACCGGCGTCGAGGTCTTCGCCCACGACGAGGAGCTCAGCGGGTCGCCGCCGTTGTAGGTGAGCATGCCGAGCTTGTAGTCCGGCGTGGAGCAGTGGCTCGCCGAGAACACGATGAACGTCTTGCCGCCGTGGGTGATCACCTCGGGCGCCTCGTTCACGGCGCCGCCGACGGTCTCCCAGCTGTACGTCGGGGTCGACAGCAGCCGCCGCGTGCCCGACGCCGTCCAGGGGTTGGACAGCGGCCGGATGAACATCGGCTGCGAGCCGTTGTAGTACGTGCCGAGCAGGTACAGCTGCCCGCCCAGCTGCAGGATCGTCGGGTCGAGCTCCCACGTGTTGTCCTGCGTCGGGTCGAGCATGTCGGCCTTCCACGAGTACGGGCCCATCGGGTCCAGCCCGGAGCTCTCCAGGACGTGGATGCGCTGCGTGCCGAGGTTGTACGGCTCGACGCCGGCGACGTAGTACAGGTACCAGCGCTGGCCGTTGGGGCCGTTGAGCAGGTGGAACTCGGGCGCCCACATCGTACCGGCGCCGTTGGAGCGCGTCAGGTTGAAGATGACGGTCTCCTGCGCCGTGGCCAGCCCGCCCAGCGTCGCCGACTTGCGCATCGTGATGGTGCGGTTCCAGGTCGTGGCGGCCAGGTAGTAGTACCCGTTGTAGTAGGTCAGCCACGGGTCGGGGCCCTGCGGGTCGAGCGGGTTGGTGAAGGTCTTCGTGGTGCCGCCGGTGCCGGGGTTGTACCCGGCCAGGCGCCACACGCGGGTCAGCGCGCTCGTGCACGGCAGCTGCACCAGCTTGGCGTTCGCCGCGGTGCTGTCACCGGCGGTCGCGATGCACTTGCCCGACTGCACGCCGACGAGGTTGAACGTGTTCGTCGCGCCGGAGACGGTGACCGCCTGCAGCCGCCAGCGCTGGTTGTTCTGGCCGTTGCAGGTGTACTGGATGATCGCCGCGTTGTCGGCGGTGGACTGCCCGGTCACGTCCACGCACGAACCGGACGTGAGCGTGCCGATCGTGTACGTGTTGGCCACCCCGGACACGGGGTTGAACGTGAAGGTCTGCAGGGCCGCCGTGCGGCAGGTGTTGGCGGTCAGTTGCAGCACGTTGGTCGAGGCGCCGCCCGGCACCTCGGCGCAGTTGGACGACGCCTGGCTGGCGACGCTGCTACTGAACGTCACCGGCGCCGCGGCGGCGTGCGTGGCGGGTGCGACCAGTGGCAGCAGGAGCGCCGCGAGCACCGCGGCGGCGGCCCGTGGCGGGCGGGCGATTCGGGTCATGTGTCTCACGTCCTCGGATCGGGTCTTCCGGCCGAAAACCATTTCGGAGATGGTGCCCATTCGAGTCGGTGCCGGTCAATGTTGTGACACTTTGTTCCAGGAATCCGGCGCGCAATGGCCCCGAAAACATTTCGCCGGTATGTGTCACGGTTTCATGAAGGCACGTCAATGCGTTGACGAATCGACCGAATATCTGCAACCTTAGATTCCCCGTCCGCAAGAAGTTGGCAAGGTCTTGCAACTTCGCGGCAGGTGTTCCGCCGACCGCCTGCCGTATCACCGCATTGCCGCTCGTCGTGCCACCAGCGCCCTGTCCCGAGCGTGCCACCGCCGATGTGCCCTTCCGTGGGCACGGCCGCCGGGCCGCGGGGCGCTCCGTGCCGTCGTCTGAAACGGAGCAGAGGACACCCCCATGAGATCAAAGCTGCTCGCCGGAGCCCTGACGGTCGTCCTGGCCGCCGCCGGTGCCGCCGCCTCGTCCGCACCCGCCCACGCCGCCGGTGGGCCCAACCTCGCGCTGGGCAAGGCCGTCACCGCCAGCGGCGTCAACGGCCAGTACGTGGCCGCCAACGTCAACGACGGCAACCAGGGCACGTACTGGGAGAGCCCGAACAACGCCTTCCCGCAGTGGGTCCAGGTCGACCTGGGCAGCGCCGTGAGCGTCGACCAGGTCGTGCTCAAGCTGCCGACCGGCTGGGGCGCCCGCACCGAGACGCTCAGTGTGCGCAGCAGCACCGACGGCACCAACTTCACCGACGCGTCGGCCTCCGCCGGGCGCGTCTTCGACCCGGGCACGGCCAACACCGTGACCGTGAACTTCACCGCCGTCACCGCGCGCTACGTGCGGGTCAACCTCACCGCGAACACCGGATGGCCGGCGGCGCAGCTGTCGGAGCTGGAGATCTACGGCGCCGGGGGCACCACCACCGGGCCGAACTTCGCGCTCAACAAGCCGGCCAGCGCGAGCAGCAGCGTCGGCGGCTTCCCCGCGAGCAACGCCACCGACGGCAACCAGGCCACCTACTGGGAGAGCACCGGCGGCGCGTTCCCGCAGTGGCTCCAGGTCGACCTCGGCCAGCTACGGACCGTCAACAAGGTCGTGGCGAAGGTGCCGGTCGGCTGGGGCACGCGCAACCAGACCTTCAGCGTCCGCGGCAGCACGGACGGTGGCACCTTCACCGACCTCGTCGCCTCGGCGAACTACGCCTTCAACCCCGCCGCCGGCAACGCCGTCACGATCGGGGTCAACCCGGCCTCGGTGCGCTACATCCGGCTGAACTTCACCGCCAACACGGTGCAGAACGCCGCGCAGGTGTCGGAGCTCGAGGTGTACGGCAGCACGGTCGACCCGCCGCAGCCGCCGACCGCGCCGGGCAACCTCGCCCTCACCGAGCCCGCGGCCGGGCAGATCAAGCTCACCTGGACCGCGTCGACGTCCAGCCAGGGCATCGCGAGCTACGTGATCTTCGCCGACGGCAGCGTGCGCGCAACCGTGGCCGGCAACGTGCTGACGTACACCGACAACCAGCCGGCGACGGCCACCGTCACCTACTGGGTGCGGGCCCAGGACCCGGCCGGCAACCAGTCCGCCGACAGCAACCACGTGACCCGCACCGGCACCACAAACCCGCCGACGGGCACCAACCTGGCGCCCGGCAAGGCGATCGAGGCGTCCTCGTCGGTGTTCACGTTCGTCGCCGGCAACGCCAACGACGGCAACATCGGCACGTACTGGGAGTCCAACGGGTTCACCTCGACGCTGACGCTGCACCTGGGCGCCAACGCCGACCTCACCTCGCTCGTGATGAAGCTCAACCCGGACACCGCCTGGGGCGCGCGCACGCAGAACTTCGCCGTGCTCGGCCGGGAGCAGTCCGCGACCGGGTTCACCACGATGGTCGCCCGGGCCGACTACGCGTTCAGCCCGTCGGGCAACCAGAACACCGTCACGATCAACGTCAGCGGCCGGGTCGCCGACGTGCAGCTGCAGTTCTTCTCGAACACCGGCGCGCCCGGCGGCCAGGTCGCCGAGCTGCAGGCGTTCGGCACGATGGCGCCCAACCCCGACCTCGTGGTCACCGGGGTCTCCTGGACGCCGGCGTCGGCCAACGAGGCCACCCCGATCACGCTGTCGGCCACGGTGCGCAACAGCGGTACCGCCGCCGCCCCCGCGACCACCGTGAACTTCGCCCTCGGCGCGGCGGTCGCCGGCAGCGCCGCCGTCGGCGCGCTGCAGCCCGGCGCGTCCACCACCGTCACCTTCGACGCCGGCACGCGCGCCATCGGCACCTACCCGGTCAGCGCGACCGTCGACCCGGCGAACACGGTCATCGAGCAGAACAACGACAACAACTCGCTGACCGCGGCCACCAACCTCGTCGTCACGCAGGCGCCGGGCCCGGACCTGCAGGTGCTCGCGGTGGCCGGCAACCCGGCGAGCCCGGCGGCCGGCGCAGCGGTCTCCTTCACCGTGTCGGTGAACAACCGCGGCACCACGGCGGTCACCGCCACCACGGTCACGCGGGTGAGCGTCGGCGGTACCACGCTGAACGCCAACACCGGCACGATCAACGCCGGGCAGACGGTCACCGTCGTCGTCCCCGGCACGTGGACGGCGGTCGCCGGCGGCGCCACCATCGTCGCCACCGCCGACGCCACCGGCGTCGTCGCGGAGACCAACGAGACCAACAACTCCCTGTCGCAGTCCATCGTGGTCGGCCGGGGCGCCGCGGTGCCCTACACCGAGTACGAGGCGGAGAACGGCACCTACCAGGGCACGCTGCTGACCGCGGACCCGCTGCGCACGTTCGGGCACACCAACTTCGGCACCGAGTCGTCGGGCCGCAAGTCGGTGCGCCTCGACACCGCCGGGCAGTTCGTCGAGTTCACCTCGACGAACCAGGCCAACTCGATCGTGGTGCGCAACTCGGTGCCGGACTCGGCCGCGGGCGGCGGGCAGGACTACACGATCAGCCTCTACGCCAACGGCGTGTTCGTGCAGAAGCTGACCCTCTCCTCGCACTTCAGCTGGCTGTACGGCAACAGCGACGACACCGAGTCGCTGTCCAACAGCCCCGGCGGCGACGCGCGCCGGCTCTTCGACGAGTCGCACGCGCTGCTGTCGCAGAGCTACCCGCCGGGCACGAAGTTCAAGCTGCAGCGCGACTCCGGCGACAACGCGTCGTTCTACGTCATCGACCTGGTCGACCTCGAGCAGGTGGCGCCGGCGCTGAGCCAGCCGGCCGGGTGCACGTCGATCACGCAGTACGGCGCCGTGCCCAACGACGGCATCGACGACACGGCGGCGATCCAGCAGGCGGTGATGGACGACCAGAACGGCGTCATCTCCTGCGTGTGGATCCCGGCCGGGCAGTGGCGGCAGGAGCAGAAGATCCTGACGCCGGACCCGACCCGCGGGCTGTACAACCAGAAGGGCATCCGCAACGCCGTCATCAAGGGCGCCGGGATGTGGTACTCCCAGCTGTACACCACGACCGAGCCGCAGAAGGTGGTCGGCAACATCAACCACCCGCACGAGGGCAACGTCGGCTTCGACATCGACGACAACGTGCAGCTGTCCGACATCGCCATCTTCGGCGACACCACCAACCGCAAGGACCGCGGCCACGGCCTCAACGGCCGCTTCGGCAAGAACACCAAGATCAGCAACGTGTGGATCGAGCACACGAACGTCGGCGCCTGGGTCGGCCGCGACTACAGCGATACGCCCGCCTACTGGAACCCCGCCGACGGCCTGCAGTTCTCGGGGATGCGCATCCGCGACACCTACGCCGACGGCATCAACTTCGCCAACGGCTCGCGCAACTCCACGGTGTTCAACTCGTCGTTCCGCACCACCGGCGACGACTCCCTGGCCGTCTGGGCGAGCACGTTCGTGAAGGACCAGTCGGTGGACATCGGCCACGACAACCACTTCACGAACAACACCGTCCAGCTGCCGTGGCGGGCCAACGGCATCGCCGTGTACGGCGGCTACGGCAACGTCATCGAGAACAACCTCGTCTCGGACACGATGAACTACCCGGGCATCATGCTGGCCACGGACCACTCGCCGATCGCCTTCTCGGGCACGACGACCATCGCCAACAACGGGCTCTACCGCTGCGGCGGCGTGTTCTGGAACGAGCAGCAGAAGTTCGGCGCGATCACCCTGTTCGCGCCGCAGAGCGACATCGTCGGCGTCACCATCCGCGACACCGACATCTCGGACTCGACGTACGACGGCATCCAGTTCAAGTCCGGCGGCGCCGCCTACCCGAACGTCGCCATCACCAACGTCCGCATCGACAAGTCCAACAACGGCGCCGGCATCCTGGCCCAGGGCAGCGCCCGCGGCAGCGCCACGCTGACCAACGTCACGATCACCAACTCCGCGGCGGGCAACCTCGTCAAGGACCCGGGCTCCCAGTTCGTCTTCAACGGAACCCCGAACTAGTAACAGCGGCTAGAAAATGCGGGGGTCCCGGCGCCGACCAGGACCCCCGCTCACCCCTTGAGGAAAGCCTGTGACGTGCCGGCGGTGAACTCGTAGTCGCCGGTCGGGCCGATGAAGTGTTCGTCCTCCTCGGACCAGTACGACAGGGCCGAGGAGGACACCTCGAACCGAACCTCGCGGGACTCGCCCGGAGCCAGTGGGATGCGCTCGAAGCCGCACAGGCGGCGGATCGGGGCGGGGACCGGCCAGCCGTGCGGGGTGACGTACAGCTGCACGACCTCCTCGCCCGGGCGGTCGCCGGTGTTGGTGACCGTGACCCGCGCCGCGGCACCGTCCGATGCGGACTCGACCGTCAGGGTGCCGTAGGAGAACGTCGTGTAGGACAGGCCGTGGCCGAACGGGTAGAGGACCTCGCCGCGGTGGTACTGGTACGTCCAGCCCGAACCGATGATGTCGTAGTCCGTCGGGGCGGGCAGTGCCGTGCCGGCGCCGTACCAGGTCTGTGGGAGGCGGCCCGCCGGGTTGGCGGCGCCGAGGAGCGTGTCGGCGACCGCCGAGCCGAGCTCCTGGCCTCCGTGGGAGGTCCAGAGGATCGCGGGGACGTTGGCCTGCGCCCAGTCGATCGCGTACGGGTAGCTGGAGGTCAGTACGAGTACCGTATCCGGGTTTGCGTCCTGGACGGCGCGCAGCAGCGCCTCCTGCTGCGCGGGGAGCGCCAGGGTGTCGCGGTCGACCGTCTCGCGGCCGTTGATGTGCGGGTCGTTGCCCAGGACCACGACCACGCGCTCGGCGGCACGGGCCGCGGCGGCCGCCTCGTCGATGCCCGCGGCGACCGGGCGCCACGTCAGGCGCAGGGCGTCCGACGGCGACTCGGCCAGCGCGGCGGGGCGGCCGTCGGGCGCGATGGTGACGTAGCGGCGCAGGGCGTTGGAGAACAGCAGGACCCGGCCGTCTGGGGCGGGGTGCAGCTCCCACAGCTCCCGGACCACCCAGCCGTCCGGCGTCTCGGCGGTCGCGGACAGCACGCCGTCGTCGTCGGTGGTGAGGTAGCCGCCCGTGGCGGTGTCGCGCAGGGTGTGCACGGGGGTCGGGCACTGCACGCTGGTGCCCCAGTCCTGGTGCGCGAAGACGGTGCCGGGGCCGTTGCCCAGGTCGAGGTCGACGTGGACCAGGTCGAGGCCGTCGACGGCGCTCACCCGGTCCGGGCCGAGGCGGTCGCGCAGGGCGCCGGCGACGGTGACGGCGTAGGGGAGGGTGCCGCTGTACCAGTCGCGCAGGTTCCGCTCGCCGAGGGGGCCGATCACCGCCACGGCGGCGGGCGCGGACCAGGGCAGGGCGGCGCCGGCGTTCTTGAGCAGGACGATGCCGGCCCGCGCGGCGCGGGCGGCGAGGCAGGCGTGCTCGGGTGAGGCGATGGCCTCGCGGGTCGTGGCCGCGTACGGGTCGGCGGCGGGGTCGAGCTCGCCGGTGCTCGCGCGCATCGCCAGCAGGCGGCCGGCGGCGGCGTCGACGTCGGCCTGCGTGATGAGGCCCTGCGCGAGGGCCTGGGTGAGGCGCTCGACGGTGGGGCCCGCGTCGGGGCCGTTGTCGGTGAAGCTGTCGACGCCGGCGCGCAGGGCGGCGGCGTGCGACTCGGGGTGGCTGGCGAAGTACCGCTCGGTCGTCACCAGGTTGGACGGCGCGAACGCGTCGGAGCACACGACGACGTCGGGCTTGGCCTGCCGCAGCAGCGCCAGCAGCGGGTGGACGTGGTTCGGCACGCCGTTGACGAGGTTGTACGCCGGCATGACCCCGGCCACGACGCCCGCCCGCAGCGGTTCGAGGAAGACCGGCAGCTCGTACTCGTGCAGCACCCGCGCCGGCACCAGCATGTCGGCGACGTCGCGGTCGGTCTCCACGTTGTAGGCGAGGAAGTGCTTGAGCACGGGCGCGGTGCGCCAGACCTCCGGGTGCTCGCCGCGCAGGCCGGTGCAGTAGGCGATCGCGAGCTGCGCGGTGGCGTAGGGGTCCTCGCTGTAGCCCTCCTCGTTGCGGCCCCAGCGCGGGTCGCGCAGCGGGTTGACCACGGGCGCCCACACGTTGAGCGACGCCCGGGCGCCCTCGCGCGGCGGGTCGTGGTGGAAGGCGCGCACCTCGGTGGCGGCGGCCGCGCCGACCTCGCGCAGCAGCGCCCGGTCCCAGCTCGCGCCGAGCCCGACGGCCTGCGGGAAGACGGTGGCCCGGCCGAGCCAGGCGACGCCGTGCAGCGCCTCGCAGCCGGTGTGGAACGCGGCCAGGCCGAGGCGGGGCACGGCCGGCTGCGCCTGGTGCAGCAGCGCCACCTTCTCGGCCGTGGTCAGGCGCGCCAGCAGTTCGGCGACACGGTCCGTCACGATCCGTCCTCCCGTCGGTCCAGATCCGCGTTCGAAGCGCTTCGATAATCCGCACCCGGCGGGCGCCTGTCAACCCGTGCAACTTTCACGGAAATCGCGGCGTTTGCCCAGGACAGGCGCGGGCGTCCCGGGGCTGCTTGTCGGGGGTTCATCGATGTCCTACGGTCTGTGCCTCGAAGCGCTTCGACAACGTTGCGCAACCTCCAGTCAAGGGTGATCACACGATGGGAACCAGTCCCGGGCTGAGCCGGCGCGGCCTGCTCGCCTCCGTCGCGGTCATCGCCGCGGCGCCGCTGCTGGACGCCTGCGGCAGCCCCAAGCCCAAGAACGAGGGCACGACCAGCGACACCGACCTCACCCGGGCACTGCCAGCGTCTCTGAGAAACTACGAAAGGCTGTGTCGGGCGGCTGGCCGGCGGTGTGGCGGGGTTGCCGTCACGTGCCGGTGGAATCCTCGACTCAGCCGCCGGTCGCGGGTGCGGCCGGCTCGTGTTCTCGTTGTAGTTGTAGC
>DATJJB010000602.1:0-15874 GCA_035492655.1 Kutzneria sp.
TCGCCGTCTGGCTGTCTACCACGGGTTCTGTTCCCACCATGCTGGTCAACTCCTCGCCGGCTCCGCTGCACTGTAGATTGCATACGATATGGAGTAGGCATATGCTTACGCCTGTTCCGGCCCGGTGTCCAGAGCAAGGCGGCAACATTTCGCGACCTTGGCGCCCACGCGGTGCAACCAAGTCCGGCAGGCGGAAAACCCGGCAGCCATCAGTCAGAGGAGGGCCGCACGTGGATCTGTTCGAGCACGAGGCCAGGGACCTGTTCGCCCGGCACGGCGTCCCCGTGCCACCCGGCGAGGTCACCACCACACCCGCGGGCGCGTTCGCGGCCGCCGTGGACATCGGCGGACCGGTGATGGTGAAGGCACAGGTGAAGACCGGCGGCCGCGGCAAGGCCGGCGGCGTCAAGCTGGCGGCGACGCCGCAGGAGGCACAGGCGGCGGCCGAGGCCATCCTCGGGATGGACATCAAGGGACACACCGTGCACAAGGTGCTGGTGACCGCCGCGTCCAAGATCGCCGACGAGTACTACTTCTCCTTTCTGTTGGACCAGGCCAACCGGACCTGGCTGGCGATGGCCTCGGCCGAGTGCGGCATGGACATCGAGGAGGTCGCGGCCACACGGCCGGACGCCCTGGTCCGCCGGCCTCTCGTCGACATGGACCTGGGCCAGGCGGCCGACATCGCGCTGGCCGCCGGGCTGCCGGCCGCGGCGGCGGACGTGATCGTCAAGCTGTGGGACGTGTTCGTCGCGGAGGACTGCACCCTGGTCGAGGTGAACCCGCTGGTGCGCACCGAGTCCGGCGAGATCGTCGCACTGGACGGCAAGATCACCCTGGACGACAGCGCCACCTTCCGGCACTCGCTGCGGCCGTTCGTGGTCGAGGCGGCCGACCCGTTGGAGCGGGCGGCGCACGAGAAGGGGCTCAACTACGTCAAGCTGACCGGGGACGTCGGCGTGATCGGCAACGGCGCCGGGCTAGTGATGTCCACTTTGGACGTTGTGGCGCAGGCCGGCGGGGCCGGGCCGGCCAACTTCCTGGACATCGGCGGCGGCGCGTCGGCGCAGGTGATGGCCGACGGGCTGGAGATCATCCTCGGCGACACCGACGTGCGCAGCGTGTTCGTGAACGTGTTCGGCGGCATCACCGCGTGCGACGCCGTCGCCGACGGCATCCTGCAGGCGCTCGGCATGCTCGGCCCGCGTGCGACCAAGCCGCTGGTGGTGCGGCTGGACGGCAACAACGTCAAGCGGGGACGGGAGATCCTGGTCGAGGCCGGGCATCCGCTGGTGACCATGGTGGAGACGATGGACGACGCCGCGCGCACCGCCGCCCGGCTCGCGGCGCGGGGAGCGTGACATGGCGATCTTCATCGACGAGGGCAGCCGGGTCGTCGTGCAGGGCATGACCGGCTCGGAGGGCAGCAAACACACCGCGCGCATGCTGCGGTCCGGCACCAACATCGTCGGCGGCGTCAACGCCCGCAAGGCCGGGCAGCAGCTGGACGTGGACGGCAAACCGTTGCCGGTGTTCGGCACGGTGGCCGAGGCGATGGCCGCGACCGGCGCCGACGTGTCCGTCCTTTTTGTACCGCCGCCGTTCGTCAAGGCGGCCGTGATCGAGGCCGTCGACGCCGGCATCGGGCTGGCCGTGGTGATCACCGAGGGTGTGCCGGTGCACGACACCGCCGCGTTCTGGGCCCATTCCGTCGGCAGCGACACGCGGATCATCGGGCCCAACTGCCCCGGCGTGATCAGCCCCGGCAAGTGCAACGCCGGCATCATCCCGGCCGACATCACCAAACCCGGCCGGGTCGGCGTGGTCTCCAAGTCGGGCACCCTGACCTATCAGCTCATGCACGAGCTGCGCGACTTCGGCTGCTCGACGGCCGTCGGCATCGGCGGCGACCCGATCGTCGGCACCACACACATCGACGCGCTGCGGGCCTTCCAGGACGACCCCGAGACCGAGCTGATCGTCATGATCGGCGAGATCGGCGGCGACGCCGAGGAACGGGCCGCCGCCTTCGTGCAGGCCAACGTCACCAAGCCGGTGGTCGGTTACGTCGCCGGTTTCACCGCGCCCGAGGGCAAGACCATGGGCCACGCCGGCGCCATCGTCTCCGGCTCTTCCGGCACCGCCGAAGCGAAGAAGGTGGCCCTGGAAGCCGCCGGCATCGCCGTCGGCCGTACTCCCGGCGAAACCGCTTTGCTGGCCCGGGAACTGCTCACGGCGTGACCGAGCGCCGAGCGGCGATCCGGTGTCGATCCCGGATCGCCGCTCGGGTCGGAGTCGTCAGACCGGGATGTCGCCGGTCGTGCCCCACTGCTGGTTGCCGCCGTTGAACCGGTACCAGACACCATTGCTCGGCCGCCACACGGTGAAGTCGGCCAGGCCGTCGCCGCTGAAGTCACCGATGACCGGGACATCGCCCGCGGTGCCCCACTGCTGGCTGTAGGCGCCGCCCGTGGTGCTGTTGATCACGTACCAGGTACCGTTGCCCGGCCGCCAGACCGCGTAGTCGCTCCGGCCGTCGCCGTCGTAGTCCGCGGTGACCGGGACATCACCGCTCGTACCCCACTGCTGGGTGACGACCTGGCCGTTGCTGCTCTTGATCACGTACCAGACGCCGTTGCTCGGACGCCAGACCGCGAAATCCGCCTTGCCGTCGCCGTCGAAGTCGCCCGCGATCTTCTGCGACGACGGCTCGAACTGCGCCGGCGTCGCGTGTGCCGCCAGCGGCAGCATCGTGGTGGCCGCGATCAGGCCGGCGAGCGCCGAACCGAGCTTTGTGCCGATTCGCATTGCTGTGACCTCCCCTTGGTCGTTGCGAGGAACACACTCCCAGTGAGCCTTTCCGCGTAACTCTTGATGGCGTTGTGTGACCGACTTCGGCCGTCACCTGGTGCGGCCATGTTCGTGATGAAGCAGGACCAGCGCGGCCGCGACGATGTCGCCGATGCGCCATGGGCAGCCGCGGTAACAGCGCAGCGCCTTGTAGGTGGTCTTGAGCAGCGAGTTGGCGCGTTCACCCAGACAGTGCAGTGCGCCATGGACCGCGTTGTAGGACTGCTGGTCGATGGACAGCTGCGCGCCTTTGGTCTTCTTGAACGGGATCCTGAAGGTCTCCGGTTCGCCTTCGTAGCCCAGGTCGGCCAAGGCGAGGGCGCCGTCGCTGACCCAGTCGGCGATCCGAGCTAGCAAGTCGGGATCGGCGCGGGCGGCGCTCATGTCGTGCTCGCGACCGGGCCGGACATCGGAGGCCCACAGGGGCCAGCCGTCCGGTGCGGAGACAACCTGCACGTTGCCGCCGTGATGGCGGTGCTTGCCGCTCCACCACAAGTCCACCCCTGCAGTGGGTCCGGGTGCGGAGATCCGGTCGGTGTGGATCAGCGTGCCATCCAGGATCACATGCGAGTGACCGGCGGCTTTGGCCGCCAGCAGCGCCCCGTGCAGCGAGGGGCGCCGCGCCGCGAGCACCGCGACGCCCTCGTCTCGATAGTCGTAGGCGGTGGACACCGCGATCGCGTTGTCCCTGGCCAGAGCGGACATGCGGGTGTCGTCCAGAAACCAGCGCAGTACCAGCACGGCCTGGTTGTAGGTCCCCAACGCGCGGGTCCCCTTCCGGGTGCCTCGCCGCACCCGCTCGGCGTGCAACAGCGCGGACAGGAACAGAACGCTGTCCTCGGATACGTTCAGGACAGCGGTGTATGCAGCACTCATCGTGCGCAGGACCTCTATGAAGTTGATCTGTGGAAGGACCCACTTCATATCGGGTGTTCTGTGTCTTTCTGTTGTAGCGCAACCGGTTCGGCGTGTCGAACGCCCGCCGAGCAGCCAAGTAGCACCGCTGCTACGCAACGTCACCAACGGTCATGCGGAAATGCTCATTGTGCTCCATTGTCGCAGCTTAACGCGCACTAAACGAACACTGATTCGAGCGCGGCGTCGGCCGGTAGGTACGGCCGACACGGACGGACGCATCTGCGATGAGCACCCGCGGCGTGCGTGGACTCGGGTCACGCTGGGCCGTTGTCCTGTTCCCGCGAAGTGTGCGCGTGTGCCACTCGATCTTGTCCGGACCGGGCCTTGTGTCAGTGGAGAATGTCCGCCCAGCGGCGCGTGTCTACCTGCGCGACTAGAAAACTGCAAGGTTTCGTTCCAGTCCCGTATCGGACCCTTGCGTCGGTGCACGGCACACCCGTTGAGCGGGTCGATGTCGTGCCGCTTCCGCGGCTCGCCGCCGTGGATGTCGGTCGACGGCGGAGGTGCCGGTGCGTGAAGCGGGGGGCGAGCGGTCGTGATGCTTCTCGTCTGCTCACCGCCGCACAGGCATCGTGACCATCGCCGGCCTCGCCTGGGGATCGGGGGTCTGTGCCGACGCCCTGACCTTCGACCATCCCGCCCGTGACCGTCACGACCTGCAAGGAGCGCACTTGTTGTTGCCAAGGACTTTCCTTCGCACCATGCGAAGGCTTCGAGGTTTGCCGGTGGCCGTCGTCTGCGCCGCCACCGTGGCGGGCGTCCTGGCCGCCGCCCCAGCTGCTGTCGCCGCCCCGGTCGCGGTGCCGCCCAACCTGAGCAACACCTTCATCATCGAGAACGCCGGCCAACCCGGCGCGCTGCTGTGCGCGACCCCGGACAGCAGCAGCATCCTCACCCTGCCGCTCAGCCTCGACATCAACGCCTACTGTCTGTGGCAGCAGAGCGGGAGCGACGGCGACGCGGTGCTCTACAACCCCGCCAAGGGCCTGGTGCTGGACATCAACAGCTCAGGTCCGCTGAACGACGGCACTCCCGTCAACCTCCAGCCGTACTACACCAATCCGTTGCAGTCCTACGAGGAGTGGACCTGGAGCGGTGACACCGGGTTCGGCGGCGTCGCGCTGCGCCCGCACAACAACACCGACCTGAACCTGAACGGCCAGTCCCTCAACGTCACCGGCTGGAACGGGAACCAGTCCAACATGACGTGGCGGAAGGTGTTCGTCACGGCCGACTCGCACCCGCCGGTGACCATGCCGACCAATCCCAACCCGCCGCCCAACCTCTCGGCCGACATGCTGGTACAGAACGCCGGCTATCCCTGGGCCGTGATGTGCGCGTCGGCCACCGACTCAGGGGTGTCCCTGCAACCGCTATCGCAGAGCATCAACCCGCTCTGTCTGTGGCAGCAGGGCGGCCCGAGCAACGGTGCGCCGTCGGGCGCCTACCTGTACAACCCGGCCAAGGACGCGGTTCTGGACATCAACAGCTCGGGTCCGCTGAACGACGGCACCCCCGTCAACCTCCAGCCGTACTACACCAACCCGTTGCAGTCCTACGAGTGGTGGAACCTCAGCGGCCAGACCGGTTTCGGCGGCCAGGCGATCCGGCCGGCCAACAACACCGACCTGAACCTCCGGGCCAACGGCCCCTCGGCGCCGTTGACCATCAACAGCTGGAACGGCAACCAGGCCGCCATGACCTGGACGACGGCCCCGGTCGCGGACACCAGCGCCGGCTCGACCGCCACGGTCGCCATCCAGTACGGCGACGACTCGAGCAAGTACCTGTGCCAGTCACCGGACGGGGCTCACCCGGGCGTCTACCTGTCGGGACCGATCAGCAACGTCTCATGCCTGTGGAGCCAGGTGACCGAGCCCGGCGGTGCCTTCGCCTTCAAGAACACCTGGTCCGGCCAATGGCTGACCTACCAGGGCAAGGACCCGAGCCCGGTCGTGCCGAACCCACCGGTGACCGTCGCCGGGGGCGCCAACCCGACCACCATGCAGTGGTGGACCCTGGGCGGAATGGAGTCCTCGGGCGCGCAGGCGATCCGCCCGTACACCGACATCACCGAGAACATCGACGGGCACGGATGCCTGCTCGGCACCTGCATCAACACCACGACCTGGGGCTCCGGCCCCGCGTCGCTGACCTGGCGGATCGTGCGTAGGTGAAACCCGGGCGCGGCAGGGGCTCAGCCTCTGCCGCGCCCGGTCTGCGCGGACTCCACCG
The DNA here is from genome assembly GCA_035492655.1 of Kutzneria sp. Taxonomy (GTDB): domain Bacteria; phylum Actinomycetota; class Actinomycetes; order Mycobacteriales; family Pseudonocardiaceae; genus Kutzneria. Next base: position 6,004 of record DATJJB010000602.1, read on the forward strand.
TGATCACTCGGTGCCTCCGCACCATCACACGGCCCGCTCGCGGCGCTCCGGCAAGAGACGACGGGAGGGCCGTGGCTTAATCCGACCTGCTCACTGTGCCGCCGTACACGATCACCGGCAACCGCGCCCCGCCGGACGCGAACGCGCGTGCTCACCCTCAACGCGCTGCGCAACCCAGACGTCCTCATCCTGAATGCCGCCTAACACCCTGGCGCATCGGCGACATCGTCGTGGCCGCGCTGGTCCTGCTTCATCACGAACACGGGCGCACTACATGACCAACCCAAGTCGATCACGCGACGCCACGAACGGTTACGCGGAAACGCTCAGTGCGCGGTCACGTCCGTCAGAGCCGTTCACCTCAAGGGCGTTGGTGTATTTTCCGACGAAACGCCGTAACGCTTGACCTTGTCGCAGCGTGCAGGTGTTTGCTTAGACCATGCGGATCGGGGAGCTAGCCGGGCTGGCCGGAGTGTCGACGAGGACCGTTCGGCACTATCACCGAATCGGTCTCTTGCCCGAGCCTTCGCGGCGGGAGAACGGGTATCGGACCTACGAGCTACGGGATCTCGTGCTGCTGCTGAGGACTCGTCGGCTCGTCGAGCTCGGGCTGTCGCTCGAGGAGGTCGCCGACGCGCTGTCCGACGATCGCGGGCGGGACCTCGTCGAGATCATCCGGGAAATCGACTCTTCGTTGGCTGTGCAGCAGGAGCAGATCGCCCGGCAACGCGCCGCCATCGCCGACCTGCTCGCCGCCGACGGCGATCTGCGGTCTCCCGCGTTGGCCGCCGTGCTGTCGTCGTTGAGCGATCATCCGTCCCGGGAAAGGGAAAGCCTGGTCGCCGAGCTCATCGAGTCGCTGACCGGGAACCTCGACCTGTACGAGTCCGTCGCCGCCGATCCCTCGTTGCGGTCCCAGATCATGGCCGCCGAGGCCGAGTTCGCCGCACTGGTCGACGTTTCTCCTTCTGATCCCGTCGTCGAAGAGCTGGCCGCACGAGCCCGGGCGTTCGGTCCCGCCGTCGCCGCCCTGCTGCCGGCGGACGCCACTGTGGACGCCGACCCCGAGACCCTGTTGTCCGCTGTCACTTCCGGCATGTCGCCCGCTCAGGTTCGCTGCCTGCGCCTCATGTTCTCGTACTGGCAGGAGGAGATGACGTGATCCGCTGCTTGGTGGAGTGGTTGTGCCGACGTCGCCCTGCCGGCTTCCGCTACGGGCGATCGTTTCGGCCTGTCGTGTGGGTGCTGCTCGTTCTGACCATTGTGGAGGGTCTGATCGCCGAGCTGGTCCTGGGTTACCTGCTGGCCGGGACCTTCTGGCCCTGGGCAACACTCGGCCTGCACGTGTACGGCTTGCTGTGGGTGCTCGGTCTGCTGGCATCACTCGAAGTTCGTCCTCACGTCGTCGAGGACGGGGCGCTCGTGTTGCGCGACAGCGTTTTCGGGGAGCTGCGCATTCCGTTGGCCGCCGTGCGGTCGTTCTCGGCGATCTCACAGGCGGGGATGCTTCGCTCGGGGCTCAAGGTGGAGGGTGAAGTCGCGATGTTCGCTTACGGCGACGCCAATGTCGCCGTGGACATCGACGTGGTGGACGACCCTCGTCTGGCCGGTGTTCGGCAGGTCCGGTTCACCGTGGACGACCGGGAGCGTTTCCTCGCCGCCGTCGAGGGCGTCCGGGCGACGTGAGGTTCCTGCTCGCCCTCCCCCGAAGCCGAGCAGGAACCGCACGGGCGGCCGAGTCGGACCTCTCCCCTGGTCCGCACGCCCGCCCCTCGTCAGGCGCGTGGGCCATTCGACTCAACCAATCCACCCCTCGAACGGCCACTAGTGGTAACACCAGTTGACCGCCGCCGGACCAGTCTATGGCAGCGGCCGGGGGTGTCAACTACTCTTGGGTCAGCCGACCCCTGCGGGTCGACATCAGTTGAGCGGAGTGGGGGACGCCATGCTGAGCTTCCGGGACAAACTCAACGCGGCATTCGACGCGGTGCGGCCCAACGGGCCCGACGGGCCGGAGTACCGCAACACGGAAGTGGCGGCGGCGCTGGGCGAGCTGGGCGTCAAGGTCACGGGCTCCTACCTCGGCATGCTGCGCGGCGGCGAGCGGGACAACCCGACGGTGAACGTGGTGCAAGGGCTGGCGACGTTCTTCGATCTGGACCCGGTCTACTTCCTCACGCCGACGACGCCGCAGGCGGCCGAGAAGGTGGCGGGCATCCACGGCGACCTGATGCGGCTGGCGGAATGGCGGGACAAGGGAGTCCTGGCCTTCGCGCTGCGGGCGATGCTGCTGGAGCAGGACAGCGGCCAGCTCGCGGAGGCGGCGAAGGTGCTGCTGGAGCAGGTGATGGAATTACGACGAACGGACCGCGGCGAGTCGAGCCAGCCATGACCGGCCCAGCGCGGGCACGGCGACGGCGAGCTGTCGGACGGTGCCGACGCTGACCCGCTGCGAAAGCACGTCGTAGTCGGCACGTTCGATGGCGCCGAGAATGCCGCCGTACAAGTCCATGCCGGCCAAGGCGGTCTGACGGCCGACGGGCTCCAGCAGCGGCACGCCGGCGCGGGCCTGACGGTAGAGCTCGCGGGCCCGGGCGATCTCGAACTTGATCAGAGAACGGAACTCGGGGCTCAGGCGCATCTCGGTGACGTTGAAGCGGCGAAGGTCCTCGGCCGGCAGATAGACGCGGCCGCGGCGGAGGTCGTCGCCGACGTCCCGCAGGATGTTGGTGAGCTGGAAGGCAATGCCCATCAGGCGCATGGCTTCGGCGGCCTCGGCCGACCGACCCCCGAGGACGGGAACCAGCTCCAAGGCCATGGTGCCGGCGGCGCCGTGCATGTAGACCTCGAGGTCGGCGTAGGTCTCGTACGAGGTGACGACCAGGTCCGAAGCCATGGCGTCGAGGAACGTCTCGACGAGATGCACGGGAATGTCCCAGGTCCGCATGGTGTGCAGCAGCGCCCGGCCGAACTCGTCGGCGGTGTCGCCGGCCTTGAGATCGGCGAGGATCTGGTCACGCCAAGGCGCAAAGCCAGCGGTGTCGGCGCCGTCGACCATCTCGTCGGCATGGCGGGCGAAGCCGTAGATGGCCTGCACGAAAGGCCGCCGAGCCGGCGGCAGCAGCAGCGAAGCCAGGTAGTACGACTTGTCGTGCGCGGCGAGCAACTCCTTGCACCGCAGGTAGCAGGCACGCAGCTGGGGGTCGCGGATGCCGGCGGCATCGAGCTCAGAGGTCACAGCTGTCCTTGGTAGGCGGCCAACACGTCGTCAAGCGGGCGGGACCGCACGGCCCGCGCGATGCCGAGCCACCAGTCTATGTCCTCGGCCAGATCGGGCCCGTCCAGCCCGACCTCGCCGGACATGGTGGGGTGCAAGGCAAGCAGCCCGTCCCACAGTTCGATCACCCGCCGATACACCAGGGCGTGCTGCTGGCCGGGCCGCAGTCGCAGCCGGTCATGCCACTCGGATCGCGGCGGATCGAGCGTGACGGTGGAGCCGGTCAGCTGGCGCCACAACGGATACAGCCGCCGCCGATGGCGATAATGCCGTGCGGCGCGGGCAAAACCTTCGATGCACGGCCCCCAGACCGGCGCGGTCACGCCGACGAACGCGGGCAGCAGGCTCAACGCGACCAGAGCGCCGTCGGCCTCCAACTCCACCCACGGCGGCGTGATCCCAACGGCCTCGGCCAGCTGGTAGCCCGCCACGTGCACGCAGAATACGAGCCCGAGAACGCAGCCCACGGTGTGGATGCGCAGCCCACGCCGCAGCCACGGCAGGTCGGCCTTGGCCGCCCACCGCCACGACGCCGAGGTGAAACTCGCGATGGTGTAGGCGAAGTAGCTGACGATCACGAGGTAACTCAAGGCGGCCAACGGATGCACCGGGCCGGGCGAGGCCATTCGACCGGCCGGACCGCTCAGGAAGTCCACGTCACGCGGCCTGGTGGCGAACAGGATCAGCCCGACGGCCAGCGCCGACACACCGATCACCGCCGACCGCCGCACCAGGGCGGCAACCTTGGTGCGCTGCAAGGGATCTGTTGTGGCCAGCCAGAAGAACGTCTGGGTGAAGAAGCCGCCGGCACAGGCGATCACGTGCAGCAGCGGCCAGGTCAACGCCCAACCGGCCCAGTTGTCCACACCGACGGCGAAGGACTCGATCTCCAACGGCACGGCCAGAAACCATGCGGTGAAGCCGAGCGCCAGCACGTGCCCGGGCCGCCGGTCGACGGTGACGCGCACGAGCATGCGCAGCCGGAGCATCAGCGCGACAGCGGCGACCACGACCGTGGCCACCAGCGCGACGGTCAGCACAGTTCGCGCGCCAGGGCGTCCACGATCTGCGCCTCGGCCGCGGTCAGGTTGCGGTGTCCGGACGTAGGCGCGAGCTCACCCAGCACGCGCACGGCCGCCCCGGCGAACACCTCGGCCTCGACCTCCTGGTCGTCGGTGAAGCCGCCACGGCCGAGAATGCGCGACAGCACCGCCGGGCTGAGATTCGGTACGAGCGCGTTCAGCACCTTCATCAGCACGTCCCGCGTGGCCGGGTCGACGTCGCAGGTGCGGGCGTGCCCGGGCAGCAGCATGTGCCCGATCTCGTGCCAGATCACGTGGATCTGGTGCAGCGCACTGGATCCCACCGATTGGTAGACGATGTGGTCGGCGTCGGGCATGCCCAGCCAGGCCCCGCTGATCGAGGTCCGCAGCGGCAGCGGGATCAGGTGCAGCGGCCGGCCCCGGTCCTGCGACAGCCGTTGGCACACAACGCGAACGTCCGGGTGCAGGAAGTCACGACGTCGGAGTTCGCCCAGCACGTGGTCGACCGTGGCGCGCCGCCTACCCATGTGGAGGGCACTCCCCTCGGATCCGTGCGTGGTGGACCATCCTAGCGCGCGTGGCGCAACCGGTTTGCGTCGGCGATGATGGCGGCCCCGAGGGCCCTGGCCGTCTCGGTGCGCACGCGGGGCGGTGGCGACAGCACGAACTCGACTTCACCCAGAGCCGGAAGTCCCTGCTGGGGACCGAGTTCGACCAGATCGTGCGGGATGAGGCTACGGGTGTGAGCGGTAACACCGAGCCCGGCCAACACGGCCGCGCGCAGCCCGCTCAGGCTGGTGCTGGTACAGGCGATGCGAAACCCTCGGCCATGCCACTGCAGGGTTTCCAACGCTTGCGCACGGCTGACGCTCGGCTCCGGGTAGAGGATGAGCGGCACATCGGCGGCGGGATCGATCCGGGTGGTCTCGACGCCGACCCAGACCAGCCGGTCCCGCCACACCAGCTGGCCGTGGGCCGCGCCCAGTTGCCGCTTGCCGAAAACAAGATCCAGTTGGCGAGCTTCCAACTTCCGGTGCAGTTCGCCGCTCAGCCCCACGGTCAGCTCCAGCTCCACGCCGGGATGACGCCGCCGGAAGTCCCGCAGCACGTCGGTCAGGTACGTGGAGACGAAGTCCTCCGAGGCGCCGAACCGCAGCCGGCCGTGCAGCTGCGGCCCGGCGAAGAAGCTGACCGCCTCCCGGCCGGTGTCGACAATCGTGCGCGCGAAGCCGACCATGGCCTCGCCGTCCGGCGTCAGCTCGACGGTGTGCGTGTCGCGCAGGAACATCTGCTTGCCGACGGTCGCCTCCAGCTGCCGCACGTGCTGGCTGATCGTCGACTGGCGGACGCCGAGCTGGTCGGCGGCCTGGGTGAAGCTGAGCGTCTGCGCGACGGCCAGGAAGCTCTCCAGCTGTGCCGGCTTGAACATGGGGCCAGCGTAATCAGAGTCCCAGGCGTTGGCTGCCGGTGTAGACGTTCATGGACGTGCCACGCAGGAAGCCGATCAGCGTCAGCCCCATCTCCGCGGCCAGTTCGACGGCCAGCGAGGACGGCGCCGACACGGCGGCCAGCACCGGGATGCCGGCCATCACGGCCTTCTGCACCAACTCGAAGGATGCTCGGCCGCTGACCATGAGCACGGTTCCGCTCAACGGCAGGCGGTCCTCGCGCAGCGCCCAGCCGATCACTTTGTCTACAGCATTGTGTCTGCCGACATCCTCGCGCAGGCACAGCAGCCGACCGTCCCGGGTGAACAGTCCAGCGGCGTGCAGGCCACCGGTTCGATCGAATACCAGCTGGGCCGTACGCAACGTGTCCGGCATCTTGGTGACGGTGTCGATGTCGACTTGGAGCTCGTCGTACTCGACGGTCCAGCGGCTGGTGGCCCGCACGGCGTCCAGGCTTGCCTTGCCACACAGGCCGCAGGAGGAGGTGGTGTAGAAGTTGCGCTCCACCGATGGATCCGGCGGCGGCACCCCAGGGGCCAAACTAACGTCCAGGACGTTATATGTGTTGCCGCCGTCGGCGGTCGCGCCGGCGCAGTAGCGGATCGCGGTGAGCTCGCCGGCCTTGCCGATCACGCCCTCGGAGACCAGAAAGCCTGCCGCCAGGTCGAAATCGTGGCCGGGCGTGCGCATCGTGACCGACAGCGGCTGGCCGCCGACCCGGATCTCCAGCGGCTCCTCGGCGGCCAGGGTGTCGGGCCGGGCACTCACGCGGCCGTCCACAACCCGGACGACGCGCCGCCGTGCCGTGACGCGGCCCATCAGGCCGGCACCAGCAGTCGGGGAACGCCGGGCTGGCGCAGCATGCCGCCGGCGACCGCACCGAGGACACCCAGGCCTGCCGCGATCAGGAAGCCTGCCGCGTAGCCGTACGTCGCGACCATCGTCGTGGCGAGGCCGATGCCGACGATGCCGCCGACCGCCTTGGCGCTGTAGACAACGCCGAAGTTCAGCAGGCCCGCTTGGTCGCCGAAATGGGCCTCGACCAGGGCCGGCAGCAGGGCATAGCAGCAGCCCGCAGTCGTGCCGACCAACAGCGCCGCGAACACCATGAGGACGCCCGACTGGTGCTGGCCTGCGACGATCATCAGCAGCTGGCCGAACGCGCCCAGGGCCAGCGCCGCGCGGACCACCCGGCCGACGCCGAACTGCTCCCCGGCCCAGCCCGTCGCCCAGCGGGCCGCGCCGCTGGCCAGTGTCAGCACGCAGACCGTGATTGCCGCGAACGCGTATCCCCATCCACTGGATGCAACGAACGCCGCTGTGTATGCAATGTCGAACAGCCACGCCGCCGCCGCGCAAGCCACCAGCACGTACATCACCGCCGAGGTCGGGCAGCGCAGCAGCTGGCCCGGTGTGTAATGGCGGATCGCCGGCCGGCTGTGCCGCAGGCTGAGGTTCAGTGTCTTGTCCAGCGCCCACTTGCGCGGGTCCGGCTTCGCCGGCCACCAGTCCGGCGGCGGTTCGCGGAGCACGATGCCGGCGGCCGTGATCACCACCAGCGCGATGATCGGCAATGGCGTCGCGAACAGCACCGCGCCCGCCGCGAACGATCCGCTCACCAGGCCCAGATACGTTCGCTTCTCCGGGAACCACTTGGCCACCACGCCGAAGCAGGTGCCGTACACGACCGCCGCACCGAGGCCGCCTAGCACCGCCGTGACGGGTCCCTGGAACAGGTCGCCCGCCGCCGTTAGCACTGCCCCCGCCACCATCGCCAGCGTCGGCTTGACGTGCAGTCGTTCCCGTAGCCAGGCCATCGGGAACACCGCCACCGCCTGCGTGGCCACCCAGATCGCCAGCAGCCAGTAGTCCCCGCCCACGATCAGGCCGAAGCCGTACTGCCCTGCCCCCGCGACCAGCATCGCCGCGCAGGCCGCTGCCAGCACCCAGTTCCTGGAGTGCCCAAGCAGCTCACGATCGCTCTCCCCGACCCGGTACCGCCGGCCGTAGAAGTCGGTCACTTCGGTTGCCATCGGTCTCACCTGCCCGCAGTCGTCGATGCCGTGCCACGCCCCGGCGTTCATCCAGCTGACCCACCCGTTCGGTCCGCCAGATTGCATACAGTATGTGATAAGTTGTATAGCATGACCACGGGCTGGGCGGAAGCCAGGCAGGTCGCGCGGGACGCGGCCGAGCCGCTGGAGACGATCACGGTCGACCTGGGCGGCGCGCTGGGACTGGCGCTGGCCGAGCACCTGCCGGCGCTGGTGTCGTTGCCGCTGTGCGACACATCGGCAATGGACGGCTACGCGGTGCGCGGCGCGGGCCCGTGGGAGGTGATCGGCCGCCGCCTGGCCGGACCGTGCACGGCAAGCGCGGCGCTGGAGCCGGGTCAGGCGTTCGAGATTGCCACCGGTGCGCCAGTTCCTCTTGGCACCTGGGCGGTTCTGCCGGTCGAGTTGTCCACTGTGGAGGGATCGACCGTCGCCGGCGAGCTGCCGGGCAAGCACCACATCCGTCGCCGTGGCGAGGACATCCCCCGCGGCCGCCGGGTACTTCAGGCCGGCACCGTCATCACGCCGGCGGCGCTCGGGCTCGCGGCGAGCGTGGGCTACGACGGCCTCCGCGTACACCGTCGGCCTCGTGTTCGCGTTGTGGTGAGCGGCGACGAGCTACTCACCACCGGCCTGCCCACCGTCGGCCAGGTCCGCGATGCCATCGGCCCGTTGCTGCCGGGCCTGATCGCCGCGGCCGGCGGCGAACTACTCGACACGCAGTTCGTCCCCGACCGGGCCGGCGCATTGTCCGAGGCCCTGGCCTGCGACGACGTGGACGTGGTCGCCGTTTGCGGCTCCACCTCCGTCGGCCCGGCCGACCACCTGCGCCCCGTACTCGGCGCATTGAAAGCCGACGTCCTCGTCGACGGCGTCGCTTGCCGGCCCGGCCATCCGCAGCTGCTGGCCGCCTTGCCCGACGGCCGGCACGTCGTTGGCCTACCCGGCAACCCTTTCGCCGCCCTCGCCGCCGGCCACACCCTGCTCGGCCCACTCCTACACGGTCTCGCCGGCCGCTCCCCCAGGACCCCGCTCACCGGCCGCCTCCGCGGCGTGATCACTGCCCGGGCCACCGAAACCCGCCTCGTACCCGCCGTTCGCACCGACGACGCCCTCGTCCCCGTCGGCCGTGACCGCGCCGGCAACCTCTGGGGCGCCGCCATGGCCGACGTGCTGGCCGTCGTCCCTCCACAGTGGACCGGCCCCGAGGTCGAGATCCTCCCGCTCTGAAACCGCTCCGGTCGTTCGTCCTCGCTGCCAGAATGGCCGCGTGAAGTCCACCGACCCGGACCCCACCTACCGCGTGCTGTCCGTGCGCACCATCGCCCTCGCCGCTGCCGCCCTGGTGGCCATCGGCGTCGGCGTCGCCATCTGGCTGCTCCTTTCCTACGGCGACGGCACCCCCGAGTCCACCAACCGTCTCGACGCCATCAAGACCGCCGGCACCATCGTCGTCGGCACCGGCGGCGCCGGCGCACTCTGGCTCGCCGCCCGTCGCCAACGCACCAGCGAAATCGCCTTGCGCCAGAAGGACCTCGACCACGCCAAGGTCGACCGCGCCTTCGCCCTCCAGGAACGCACCGCCGCCGCCACCGAGGCCGACGCCCTCGAACGCCGCGTAACCGACCTCTACACCAAGGCCGCCGAGCAACTCGGCTCCGACAAGGCCCCGGTCCGCCTGGCCGGCATGTACGCCCTCGAACGCCTCGCCCAGGCCAACGCCGACCAGCGCCAGACCGTGGTGAACCTGTTGTGCGCCTACCTGCGGATGCCCTTCGAGGAGGACGGTCCACGCGAGGAACGCGAGGTCCGCCTTACGGCGCAACGCATCCTGGGCGCACACGCGGTGGCCGGCGATACCCACTGGGCGGATCTCGACCTCGATCTGACCGGCGCGACCCTGCTCGACCTGGACCTCAGCGCGGGCGTGGTTCGCCAGCTGACCTGCGCGAATGCGCGGCTGTACGGCGAGACTCGGCTGGACCGGGCGACGATCCGGCACGCCACGTTCGAAGACGCGCACTTCGCCGGGCACCTGTCCGCCGTCGG
>DATJJB010000603.1:0-2090 GCA_035492655.1 Kutzneria sp.
TTGTCGGCGTCACCGAACACCACGCGACCGGCCTCCAGCAGGCCCTTGAGGGACCGCCGGACCTCCTCGCGCTGCTCAAGGCTGGCCAGCGCCCACATGCGCACGCCCTCGGCGAGCGGGTTGCCGATCTTGACCTTGGCCAACCGCTCGGACGCCGCCTCGGCGACCGCGTCGACCAGGTCGGCGGGCACGAAGGCGCGGCGGATGGCCGTGCACTTCTGCCCGGCCTTGACTGTCATCTCGGTGACCAGCTGCTCGACGTACAGGCCGAACTCGGGGTCGCCGGCCGTCACGTCGGGACCGAGGACGGAGCAGTTGAGCGAGTCGGCCTCGGCGTTGAAGCGCACCGAGCGGGACACCACGACCGGGTGCGCGCGCAGCCGCTGCGCGGTCGACGCGGAGCCGGTGAAACCGACCAGGTCCTGCTCGGTGAGGTGGTCGAGCAGGTCGCCGGCGCTGCCCGCGACGAACTGGAGCGAGCCCTCCGGCAGCAGGCCGGACTCGATGACCAGCTCCACCATGCGGGCGGTCAGGTAGGCGGTCTGGCTGGCCGGCTTGATCAGCGACGGCACGCCGGCGACGAAGGCCGGCGCGAACTTCTCCAGCGGCCCCCACATCGGGAAGTTGAACGCGTTGATCTGCACGGCCACGCCGCGCAACGGGGTGTGGATGTGCTGGCCGAGGAACGTGCCGGTCTTGCCGAGCGGCTCGAGGTCGCCGTCCACGTACACCTTGGCGTTGGGCAGCTCGCGGCGGCCCTTGCTGGAGTAGCTGAACAGCACGCCGATGCCGCCGTCGATGTCGACCATCGAGTCGGTCTTGGTGGCGCCGGTGCGCGCCGACAGCGCGTACAGCTCCTCGCGGTGTTCGCGCAGCATGGAGGCGGTGGCCTTGAGCAGGGCGGCGCGCTGGTGGAACGTCAGCTCGCGCAGCGCCGGACCGCCCACCCGGCGGCCGTGCTCCAGTGCGGCGGCGAAGTCCACGCCCGCCGAGGAGATCGTGGCCACCTCCTCGCCGGTCACCGCGTCGTGCAGCGGCTGGCCGTCGACCGTCGGCGTGTGCCACCGGCCGTTGACATAGCTGCGCAGCAGAGCCATCTGAAGCACCTCTCGCGACCGAATTACTGACCGTCCGTTCGTTAACATGCTAGCGTGAGTGCATGGATGGGGAAACCGTGTCGCTCGACGTCGACGGAGCAGTCGCGACCATCACCCTGGACGCGCAGGCCACCCGCAACGCACTCACCGTGTCGATGAAGGAAGCGTTGCTGGCCGCCGTGCGGCAGGTCGCCACCGACGACTCGGTCCGCGCAGTTGTACTCACCGGTTCAGGTCGCGCCTTCTGCGCAGGTCAGGACCTGGCCGAGCACGCCGCGGCGCTGCGGGCCGATCCCGCGACCGCGCTGGACACGGTCGGTGACCACTACAACCCGCTCGTGCTGGCGCTGACCGGCATGGCCAAGCCGGTGCTCGCCGCCGTGAACGGCACCTGCGTGGGCGCCGGGCTGGGCCTGGCGCTGGCCTGTGACCTGCGGATCGCCGCCGAGTCGGCCAAGTTCGCCACCGCCTTCACCGGTATCGGCCTCAGCTGCGACTCCGGCCTGTCAGCGACGCTCGCGCGGGCCGTCGGCGCCGCCCGGGCCAGCGAGCTCGTGCTGCTCGGGCAGCCCTTCACCGCCGCTCAGGCGTTGGAGTGGGGTGTCGTCGGGCGGGTCGTGCCGGACGATTCGTTCGGCTCGGCCGTGAAGGAGCTGGCTGAGAAGCTGGCGAACGGGCCGACCGTGGCGTTTGCCGCAGCGAAAGCGGCTTTGGTGGCCAGCTTCCAGCCGCCGCTGGCCGATGTGCTGGCCGCGGAGGCGGCGGCCCAGACCGCGCTCGGCCTTACCGCCGACCACCAGGGCGCTGTGGAGTCCTTCCTGGCCAAGCAGCCGGTCGTCTTCCACGGCAAGTAGGTCAGTTCCAGGGGTAGAAGCCCTGCCCCGACTTGCGGCCCAGTTCGCCCCGCTCCACCTTGTCCCGCAACAGCTTCGGCGGGGCGAACCGGTCGCCCAGCGTGCGCTCCAGGTACTCGGCGATGGCCAGCCGCACGTC
>DATJJB010000604.1:0-2413 GCA_035492655.1 Kutzneria sp.
GCGGTTCTGATGAGCGGTGGCGTGGCCGAGGCCGGCCCGGTGTTCGGCACCCAAGCCGCGACCCGGCCGTTGTTCGTCGGCACGTACACGGACGGCAGCGGAGCCGGCAAGGGCATCGGCGTCGGCACCTGGGACGCCGCCAGCGGCCAGCTCACCGCCAAGTCCGTGGTCACCGTGGCCAACCCGTCCTTCCTCGCACTCGCCCCGTCGCAGCGCTTCCTGTACGCCGTCGACGAGCAGGCGGGTGGCAAGGTCACCGCCCTGTCCGTGTCGAACGGCGCGCTCAAGGTGCTCAACAGCCAGTCCAGCAAGGGCGACGGCCCGACGCACCTGTGCGTCACGCCGGACGGCAAGCACGTGCTGGCCGCCAACTACGACTCCGGCAGCGTCGTCGTGCTGCCGGTCAAGTCCGACGGCAGCCTCGGCGCGGCCACGGATCTGGCCCAGCACACCGGTTCCGGGCCCGATCCCGACCGGCAGGAGGGGCCGCACGCGCACCAGGTGCTGCCGGACAACACCGGCGCCTACGTGCACTCGGTCGACCTCGGCACCGACACCGTGTACGCCTACACCGTGTCCAGCGCCGGCAAGCTCAAGCTGGTGCACCAGGCCAAGGTGCCGGCCGGCCAGGGCCCGCGGCACCTGGTGTTCCACCCCAACGGCCGGTACGCCTACATCGCCAACGAGCTCGGCAACTCGGTGATCGTGGCGGCTTACGACCCGAGCTCGGGTGTGCTCACCCCGGGCAAGCCGCAGACCACGCTGACCGCGCCGCCCAAGGCCGGTGTGCGCAACTACCCCGGCGAGATCATCATCTCCGCCGACGGCCGGTTCGTGTACCTGTCCAACCGCGGCGCCGACAACGCGGCCGTCTTCGCGGTCGGCGACAACGGAGCATCGCTCAAGTTGCTGGCCAACACGCCCGTCGGCAAGAACCCGCGGCACATCGGCCTCGACCCGACCGGCGCGTTCCTGTTCTCGTCCAACCAGGACTCGGCCACCGTCACCAGCTACCGGGTGGACAGGGCCACCGGCCTGCTCACCGCGACCGCCACCCCGCTGAAGTCGCCGATGCCGGTGATGACGCTGCCGCTCTGACACCCGCCTCACCGCCACATGCGCTTCCCGCTCGCCGTCAGGTGACACATGGGAAGCGCATGTGGCGTTTCGGGGGGTGATAGGTCGGTAGGGTTGGCGGATGCCGGAGATGTTGACCGTCGACCTGCACCCGGTCTTCCGCAGCGACCGGGACATCGACGCCGCCGTGCGCACCGCGATCTTCCGGGCGGCCCGGGAGCGGATCAAGGTCGTCGAGATCGTCCACGGCAAGGGCGCCGGCAAGCTCCGCAAGCGCGTGCTGGCCATGCTGAACCAGCCGCAGATCCGCAAGCTCTACCGGCGGCTGGAGTTCGACCCGGCCAACGACGGCCGGGTGCTCGTCCATTTCTGACGTGACCAGCAGCGCGACAAGTCGGCCGAGAAGTGGTCAGGCGGTCAGAGGCTGTGGGCGGTGATGTGGCCGCGGGCCGGGTCGGCGTGGCGGCAGGTGTGATGCCACATGCGCTTCCCATGTGCGCTCTGGTGACAAGTGGGAAGCGCATGTGGCACTTCAGCCGGTGTCAGCGGACCACGTCGTAGATCAGCTTCTGGATGCCGTTGCCGTAGGACTGGCTCTCGACCAGCTTGAGGCCCTGCTTGTCCTTGTCGGTCGCGCTGAACAGCCGCTTGCCCGCGCCGAGCAGCACCGGGAAGACCAGCAGGTGGTAGCGGTCGATCAGGCCGGCGTCGGACAGGTTCCGGTTGAGCGTGGCGCTGCCGTGCACGATCAGCGGGCCGCCGTCGGTCGCCTTGAGCGCGGCCACGTCGTCCAGCGACCGCAGGATGCTGGTCTCGCCCCAGTTGTCCACCAGGTCCTGGTCCTTCAGGGTGGTGGACACGACGTACTTCGGCATCGCGTTGTAGCCCGGGAACTCGTCGGTCATGCCCGGCCACACCGGCGCGAAGGCCTGGTAGCTGACCCGCCCCAGCAGCATCGCCGCCGCCTCGTCCTGCTCACGGCCCTTGAGCTCGTAGGCCGCCGGGTCGAACTCGATGCCCTGGAACGTCCAGCCCGCGTTCCGGTAGCCGGCTTCGCCGCCGGGGGCCTCGACCACGCCGTCCAGCGAGACGAACGCGGTGCTGATCAGGGTGCGCATGGGGTGCTCCTCGGTTGGCCGTGCCTGCATTCAACCCTGCGTCGAACGGCAACCGCCGAAATCGACACGCGGTTTTCAGAAGGCCGTGGCGACCGCGTCGGCCCGTTCGCGGCGGGACAGGGCGCGCAGCACCGGCAGCTGGCCCCGCTTGGCGACGGCGATGCGCGCCAGGGTGGTGACGGCGGCGTCGACGACGTCCGGCGCGAACTCCGGCGTCG
>DATJJB010000605.1:0-2535 GCA_035492655.1 Kutzneria sp.
AACCAGTCGGCCCGGCGCAAACCGGGTCAGGAGCAGGACTGGATCGCCGCCGAGTGGGCATGGGCGTGGCCGGCCAACCGGCGCATCCTGTACAACCGGGCGTCCGCCGATCCGGACGGAAAGCCTTGGAGCGACAGGAAGAGCCTGGTCTGGTGGGACGGCGAGAAGTGGACCGGACACGACGTGCCCGACTTCGACGCCGACAAGAAGCCGGACTACGAGCCCGATGAGGACGCTCGCGGCGCGGATGCGTTGAGCGGCAAGGATCCGTTCATCATGCAGGGCGACGGCAAGGGCTGGCTGTACGCCCCGGCCGGACTGGACGACGGCCCGCTGCCGACGCACTACGAGCCGCAGGACTCGCCGTTCACCAATGCCCTCTACCCGCAGCAGCGTAGCCCCAGCCGGCTGACGTTCGACGGCGAGCACAACCGCTACCACCCCACCGGCTCGCCGGTCTTCCCTTACGTGGTCACGACCTACCGGCTGACCGAGCACTTCACCGCCGGCGGCATGACACGGTGGACGCCGTATCTGGCCGAGCTGCAACCCGAGTTCTTCTGCGAGGTGTCACCGAGCTTGGCCGAGGAACGCGGGCTGGAGAACGGCGGCTGGGCGACGATCGTCACCGCCCGCAACGCCATCGAGGCCCGGGTGCTGGTCACCGACCGGATGCCCACGTTGACCGTGCGCGGCCGGCAGGTGCACCAGATCGGGCTGCCCTTCCACTGGGGCCCCAACGGGCTGTCCAAGGGCGACGCCGCCAACGAGCTCACCGCGATCGCGTTGGACCCCAACGCCCATATCCAGGAGGACAAGGCGTTGACCGCGGACATCCGGCCCGGGCGCAGGCCCCGTGGGCCGGCGCGGGTCGACCTCGTCCGTGACTACCAGCAGCGGGCCGGCATCACCGACCAGACGGGCATGGAGGTCTGACCGTGGCGCGGATGGGCTTTTTCACCGACACCAGCGTCTGCATCGGCTGCAAGGCGTGCGAGGTCGCGTGCAAGGAGTGGAACGCCGTCCCCGAGGACGGCCTGAACTTCACCGGCAACTCCTTCGACAACACCGGCGGGCTCGGCGCCGACACCTGGCGACACGTCGCTTTCATCGAGAAGCCCGCCGTGGACCTGGGAATGCCGACCGTCGGACAGTCCACTCCGGACTTCCAGTGGCTGATGTCCTCGGACGTGTGCAAGCACTGCACGCACGCCGCGTGCCTGGACGTCTGCCCGACCGGCGCGCTGTTCCGGACCGAGTTCGGCACGGTGGTCGTCCAGGAGGACGTCTGCAACGGCTGCGGCTATTGCGTGCCGGCCTGCCCGTACGGGGTGATCGACCAGCGTCCGGACGACGGTCGCGTGTTCAAGTGCACGATGTGCTACGACCGGCTCGGCGCCGGGCAGGAACCGGCCTGTGCCAAGGCATGCCCGACCGACTCCATCCAGTTCGGCGAGCTGGACGAGCTTCGGGAACGGGCCGCCGGCCGCCTCGAGGAGCTGCGCGCGCAGGGCATGGACGCCGCCCAGCTGTACGGCGAGAGCCCGGACGACGGCGTCGGCGGGGCCGGGGCGTTCTTCCTGCTGCTGGACGAGCCCGAGGTCTACGGCTTGCCGCCGGACCCGGTGGTGACGACCCGGGACCTGCCGTCGATGTGGCGGCACGCCGGGGTCGCCGCGGCGACGCTGCTGGTCGGCCTCGCGGCCACGTTCTTCGGGGGACGGCGATGAAGCGCGGCACGGACCGGCCGGTGCCGGCGGAGTCGTACTACGGGCGGCCGGTGGTGAAAGCGCCGGTGTGGTCCGCAATGGACATCGGGGGCTACCTGTTCCTCGGCGGGCTGGCCGGTGCGTCTTCGGTGCTGGCGGCCGGGGCCGAGCTGACCGGGCGGCCGGGACTGGCGCGGGCCGGCAAGGTCGCGGCGCTCGGCGCGATCTCGGCGTCGGCGGCGGCGCTGGTGCATGATCTCGGGCGGCCGAGCCGGTTCGTGAACATGCTCAGGGTGGTCAAGCCGACTTCGCCGATGAGCGTCGGATCGTGGCTGCTGGCTGGTTATGGTCCGGCCGCGGGCGTGGCGGCGGCGACTGCGGTCACCGGGATGTTCCCAGGCATCGGGCGGGCGGCGACGATCGGGGCGGGGCTGCTCGGGCCGGCAGTCGCGTCGTACACGGCGGTGCTGATCTCCGACACGGCAACGCCGGCGTGGCACAGCGGCTATCGGGAGATGCCGTTCGTGTTCGTCGGCTCGGCCGCGACAGCCGCCGCGGGGATGGGCATGTTGGCCGCTTCGCCGGCGGAGGCCGGTCCGGCCCGTCGCGCCGCGGTGTTCGGCACGGCACTGGAAACCGTTGCCATGCACAGGATGCGGTCGCGGCTCGGGATGATCGCCGAGACCCACCAGGAAGGCACGGCCGGCAAGCTGCTCAAAGCCGCCGAGGTGTTGACCATCGGCGGCGCGATCACCGGAGCCGTGCTGGGCCGTCGCAGCCGCGTCGCCGCCGCGGTGGCCGGGGCCGCGTTGCTGGCCGGGTCCGC
>DATJJB010000606.1:0-3153 GCA_035492655.1 Kutzneria sp.
CGCCCGGCCACGCCGAACACCTCGATGCCGCGCTCCCGCGCCGCCTCGCGGTCCACGTTCTCCAGGCCCGCCCGGGCCACCACCACTGCCTTCAGGTTCGGTGCCGCCGCCAACACCGCCTTCGGCACCGGCGCGTAGTGCACCGCCAGCACCTCCGCCTCCCCCACCGCCGCCACGATCTCCGCCGGCGTCGGCACCGCCTCCGGGCCGTCCCACTCCATCCGCTGCTGGGCCTCGTGCTGCCCCGCCTTGTCGCCGGCCCACCGCACCGTCGTCACCGGGCCGTAGTCCGGTCCGCACACCTGCCGCAGCGCGTCGACGTAGTACTCGGCCGGAATGAAATGGTCACCTACCACCACTGTGCGCAACGAAAGCCTCCTTCATGGCGCTCGCCGACCGCTGTCGATCTTCGAGGATGGATACGGAGTTGGGCCAGGTGCGGCAGGGTCAGGCGAGTTCGCGACCGCTGTCGATCGCCGGGTGAACACGAACGGCGGCCCGATCCGCCGCGGTCACGGGCGGCGCGTGCGTGCCGACGTGCCGCACGGCCGCGGCGGCATAGGCGAGCGCCTCGCTGAACCCACCGGCCAGGAACCCGGCCAGCAGGGCGTCACCCGCACCAACGGTGTTGCGGGGACGGTCCACACGGACTTCGCCATGGGTGGCACCGGAGTCGTCGACCAGGATCGCGCCGTCGGCCCCGAGGCTCACCAACACGGCCTGAGCGCGAAGGGCATGAGCGGCCTCCACCACGTCGGCAAGCGTTTGCGGACGCCGCCCGACCAGGTCGGCGAGCTCGTCCAGGTTGGGCTTGAGCAGCCAGGGCCCGGTATCGGCGACGGCCTTCAAGGCATCGCCCGACGTGTCGACGGCGACCGGGCGGTCGGCTCGATCGACGAGCTCGGCGTAGAAGTCGGCGGGCAGACCGGGCGGCAGGCTGCCGCTGGCGGCGATGATGTCGCCGCCCTGCGACAAGGTCGTCGCCAGCAGCCACCGACGGTCCTCATCGGACAGTCGAGGCCCAGGCTCGTTGATCTTGGTCACGGTGCCGTCCGGTTCGACCAGGCTCACGTTGGTCCGCACGGCCCGGTCGATCACCTCGCACGGCACGCCGGCCGCACGAAGCAACCCCACCAACCGGCCATCCGCCGGCAGGACCGCCTTCGCGGCGTGCCCGTTGGCCAGCAACGCCTTGGCCACGTTCACGCCCTTGCCGCTCGCCTCCACGACCGGCGCGGCGGCGCGGTGCACGGCGCCCCGAACCAGGGCGGAGACGGCGAGCGTCCGGTCGATGGCCGGATTGGGTGTCAAAGTGACGATCACGAGCGGCCGGCTAGGTCAGGTCCGGTGTCCAGGGCACCGAGATCCAGGTACGCGGCGAAGGTGCCGAGCCAGTGGTCGGCGCCGTAGCCATTGCCGAAGACGTAGCTCCAGCCGGCCTCCCGATGCGAGACAGCGGCGGCGGAGGCGAGCGACGACAGGGGCGCGGGCAGCGCGGCGGCCAAGGAGCGCCAGCACCAAGCGCGGCTGAGGGACAGCCCGGCGAGGTGGGACTGGAACGGGTCGGTGGGGTCGTCGACCACGACGGGTTCACGGAGCGTGGCCCAACGGGGCGACTCGATGTCGGGCAGGAACGCCGAGAACCACGCCGTGAACTCGTCGGCCGGCAGGACCCGACGCATGAGGTCGGCCTCGACCAGAGCCGGCGAGAGGAAGTCGTAGGCGTCGGGCTCGTACGCCCCGTAAGCAACGTCACCCAGATACCAGCGGCGAGCGGCCTCGACACAGGCCGTAGCCAGCTCGGTGTCGTCGAGGGCCCGAGCGGCGTCGAGGACCATGGCGCACGCGTAGGCGGTGTTCGAGTGGGTGCCGCCCCGCATCGGCAGCCGGGTGGCGGTGATCCACTCCAGCCAGCGGCGGCGCAGCACCGACGCCAGCGGACGCAGCGCGGACGCCCACGGCAGCGAAGCCAGACGGAGCTCGGCGTCGAGCGTGAGCAGCCAGGCCCAGCCGTACGGACGCTCCCAGTACGAGCCGGCGGACGAAGCGAAGAAATCGGCCTCGGCCTGGCAGTTCTCCGGGGTGAGGAGATCGTCCAGGACCGGTCCGGCGTCGATGCCCAGTGCCGGCAGCAAGCGCCGTAACCGGACGATGAGCCAGGTCTGGTGCACGCACGAGTGCCAGTCGAACGACCCGGCGAAGGCGGGATGCCGCACGCGCTGGGGCACGAGCTCCGACTCCTCGGAGATCACGTGGGTCCAGTGCACCGGATAGTCCCGCCGCACGTTGTCGACGGCGGTCCGGAGCAGGGCGAGCGCGTCGTGGGAGCTCAAGCCCGTCACAGGTGCGGAGGTCATCGCCACATCCTTCCCGACGACACCCCATCGTGGTCACCACGGAGAACAGCGGATCCTGACCGATCGCCGAGGGTCACCCCTTACGCTGGGGGCCGTGAACTGGACCGTGGACGTCCCGGTGGACACGCTGCCCGAGCTGCCCCCGCTGCCCCCGCTGCTGCGCCGCAAGCTCGACGAGGCGCTGGCCCGGCCGGCCGCCCAGCAGCCCGAGTGGCCGAATGCCGAACAGACCAAGATGGCCCGCACCGTGCTGGAGAGCGTGCCCCCGATCACCGTGCCGGCCGAGGTCGACCTGCTGCGCGAGCGCCTGGCCGAGGTGGCCCGCGGCGAGGCCTTCCTGCTCCAGGGCGGTGACTGCGCGGAGACCTTCGCCTCCAACACCGAGCCGCACATCCGCGCCAACGTCCGCACCCTGCTGCAGATGGCCGTGGTGCTCACCTACGGCGCGAGCCTGCCGGTGGTGAAGGTCGCGCGCATCGCCGGCCAGTACGCCAAGCCGCGCTCGCAGGCGCTGGACTCGCTCGGCCTGCCGGTCTACCGCGGCGACATCGTGAACTCCCTGGTCGCGACGCCCGAGGCCCGCGTGCCGGACCCGTCGCGGATGATCCGCGCGTACGCCAACGCCAGCGCGGCGATGAACCTGCTGCGCGCGTCCACGGCGACCGGCATGGCCGACCTGACCAAGGTGCACGACTGGAACAAGGACTTCGTCCGCACCTCCCGCGCCGGCGAGCGCTACGAGGCGCTGGCCGGCGAGATCGACCGCGGCCTGCGCTTCATGGCGGCCTGCGGCGTG
>DATJJB010000607.1:0-13585 GCA_035492655.1 Kutzneria sp.
GCCCGAGCCTTCTCGTCGTCGGTGGCGTCAACGGGATTGTCGGGCAGGTCGGCCAACAACGGGTCGACCAGCGCCGCCAACTTGGCCGCGCGCTCGGCCCGGCGCTCGGCGGCGACGAGGTCCTCGACCAACGTGAGGAGATCCTCCTCGGGGACCTCGGCCACCGTCTCGATCTCGGCCTCGACGCGAACCCGGTGCAGGAAATGGAAAAGTTCGCGCGTCGACACGCAGTCGTACTCGTTGTAATCGCTGATGCCCTGCAACACCTCGGCCGCCCGCGGGTCGCCGAGCTGGTGCAGCGTCAGGTATTCCTCGTACGCCTCGATGCTCGACACGGCCGTCTTCACGTCGCCGTCGCGGGCCGACGGCATGTACAGCGGCTCGAGGTACTTGATCGAGTACGACCGCTGCGACACCCGCAAAGCCTTGCGCACCACGGCGTACAGGTCGATCAGCGACCGGCTGCGCAGCAGGTCGTCGACCGCCTCCTCGCGCGTGCCGTGCACGGCGGCGAGCCGCTTCAACGCCGTCACCTCGTACGGCGCGTAGTGGTAGATGTGCGCGCCGGGATGCGCGGCCAGCCGGGCCGAGGCGAAGTCGACGAACTCCTCGAACGCCTTCTTCTCGGCCGCCCGCGAATGGGCCCAGAACGGCCTGAACCCGGCCGTGGTCACCGCGCCGAACAGGTACTCCAGCCCGGTCCCGGCCAGCGCGAACGGGTCGCCCTCCATGTCGAAGAACACGTCGCCGGGGCTGGGCGCGGGCAGCTTGGCCAACTCCTCGCCGTCCACCACCTCGTAGCTGATCTTCCCGGTGGCGTCCTGGCGCACCTGGATCGCCGCCTGCGCCCGCAACGCCGTGAACGTCGTCGCCGACAGGTCGCGCGGTCGGTCTTCGGGCGCAGCGGCGGCCAGCGCGTCGATGGTGCCCATGCCGGCCTCGACGAGCTTGCGCCGCTGATCGGCCCGCATCCCGGCCACCAGCGACAGATCCCGGTCCGCTTCGCGCCCGGATTCGCAGGTGCTCAAGAACTTGCACGTCGCGCAGGCCGGCCGGGCGTCGTCCCACAGCTTCAGCGGCAACGTCGGCGGGCGCACGGACAGCTTGGCCCGCAAGCGATCCAGCAGCGGCACGAAGTCGTCCACCCGCAGTGCCACGTCGCTGCCGTCGCCCAGCAACAGGTGCATGTGCGGGCCGGTCGGGAAACCGGTGCGCCGCAAGGCATCCGCGTACGCGGTCAGTTGGAGCACCGCGGCCGGCCGGGCGTGCCGGGCCAGCTTGGTGTCGTACGCCTCGTACCGGCCCTCGTCGTCGGCGATCAGGAAGTCGGCCCGCCCGGTCAGATCCCCGTCACGGAAGACCGCCTGGTAGATCACCGGCGCGCCGGCGGCCAGCGCGGCCAGGGTGGCCGCCACCGGGTCGTCCCCGGAGATCTCGACCACGCCGCGGGAAGCACGCAACCGCTCCAAGACGGCCAGCTCATGGGCCTGCCCGTGTTTGACCGCCAGCTGATCGCCGCCGGGATCGGGCTTCGGCGCGTTGGGCAGCCCGGCGGCCAGCGCCTGGTCGAGCACGCTCCGGTGCTCGCACTCAAGCAGGTCGGCCAGGTCCGTTGGGGTGAACATCGCCGGCACAGTGTTCCACAGGCGAAGATCAACCCGTGGTAACCACGCGCGCGGCCTCGTCGGCGAGTCGCGCGGCCAGCCCGGGATCGGCGGCCGAGCTGAACACCGTCAGCACCAGGTTGCCGCAGCGCACCACCATCTCGGTGCCATGATCGGTGCGTACCTGCGCGGCCTCGTCGCACGGGCCGTCGACAGTGTGCGGCGCGCCGAAGACGGCCACGGTGGCCAGCGCGAACTGCCGCTTCGACTGCTCGATGTCGCCATTGCCCACGTAGGCGTCGACGGCCACGAAGTCGATCGGCAGCGGCCCGTGCTGCTGGGACCACTCGCAGCCGTTGACCGTCGTCTCGGTGAAGGTGACGCCCGGCGGCCCGTCGATCTTCGGCGCGATCCGGGCCAGTGCCTGCCGGGACAGCAGCGAGCACGCCGACACCTGGCGGAACTGGGGTTCCGGCGACGGCCCGGCCAGCACGGGCGTGAGCAGGCCGAGCCCGACGGCGGCGATCGAGGCGATGGACAACCAGGACAGTTGGCTGATCCGCTGCGGCGTCAGCAGATTGCGGCCGCGGGTCGACGAGGTGCCCAGGCCGACACCGAGTGACACGACGGCGATCGCTGACACGACAAGCCATTCACGCGCCCCGAAGTCGTGCTGCCACCAGCTCGTGTCCCAGGACTTGCGGATCGTCCAACAGATCATGACGGCCGGCGGCGTCACGGTGATCGCGGCGACCCGGAGGCGACGGCCGCTCGACGTGCCCAGCACGACCTCGGCCAGCGGCAGCAGGGCGGCCAGCGACAGGCCCAGGGCCAACGAGATCGACCGGTGATAGGTGGCCGGCTTGATGTTCCAGGTTTGTTCCAGCCAGGCGAGTGCGGCCACGGCCAGCACACAGGCCACCACGGCCCCGACGATTTCCCTTGTCCAGCGGGGCTTGGGCACCGGGACGTACGCCAGCACCGGGTAGATCATGTTGGCCCGCAACAGCTCCGCGGCCACGGTCCGGCCGGTCGACGTGCGCCGGGCCAGCGGCCGGTGCTGCGCCGCCAGCTCGTCGGCGGCGTACGAGCGAAGATCGACATGAGGCCGGAACGGCAGCAGGGCGGGAATCGGCCCAGCGTCGTCCGCCAGTTGGCCGAGCATGAAATCGACCGTCGCGGTTCGGGGCAGTTGCGCCAAATGCTGGCGTTGGGCCGACGCGTACCCCGCGCGTGACCGGAGAAGCCGATCGTGCAGACTGTGCCGGAACTTGGCGGTCCCGACTCGGTGACGCAGCCAGGTCTCGACGCCCAGCCAGCCGGCCGCGGCCGCCAGAAGTGGCGCGAACACCGGCAGCCGCACCGCCAGTGCGGCGAGCGCCAGCGTCGCCACCAGGCCCGCCACGGCGGTCCCGGTGCTGATCGGACGCCTCTTCACCATGCCGGCATGATCCCCGCCGGCAGATTGTCTCGGTCTTATTTTAAGTCGTGTATTGACGCTCCTCTGTGACCCCCATAACATTCGGGCTCGTCGGGGCCGCCACTCAGACCTGTCCTCTCCCAGCGAAGCAGGAGGGCCCTGTGTCTTCTGTGCGCACCACCGCGCTCGCCGCGGCGGTCGTGACCCTGTCCGCGACCGCCATGTCCATCGGCCTGGCGCCCGCGGCCGGTGCCGCGGTGTCTCCCGGCACCTACACCGTGACCAACGCGGGCAGCGGGAAGTGCGTCGACGCACGCTCCGCCGCCACCGCCAACGACACTGCCGTCCAGCAGTACACCTGCAACGGCACCGCCGCCCAGTCCTGGACGTTCACCGCCACCGACTCCGGCTACTACCAGATCGGCGCGTCGACCGCGACCGGCCAGGTCTGGGACGTCGCCAACGTGTCGACCGCCGACTCGGCGGTGGTTCACCTGTGGACCTACGGCGGTGGCGCCAACCAGCAATGGCAGCCGGTCGACGAGGGCAACGGCAACTACCACTTCGTCAACCGCAACAGTGGCAAGTGCCTGGACGTGCCCGGCGCGTCGGTGAACGACAGCGTTCAGTTGCAGCAGTACACCTGCAACGGCACCGCGGCGCAGACGTTCTCGCTCAGCGGTGGCGGCACCACGCCTCCGCCGCCCCCGCCGCCGCCCAACCAGCCGGACTTCGGCCCCAACGTGTCGGTGTTCACGCCGTCCACGCCGCAGTCGACGATCCAGGACAAGCTGAACTCGGTGTTCAACCAGCAGCAGTCGGCCCAGTTCGGCACCGGCCGCTACGCGCTGCTGTTCACCCCCGGCACCTACAACGTGGATGCCAACGTCGGCTTCTACACCGAGGTCGCCGGCCTCGGCCTCACCCCCGGCCAGGTCACCATCAACGGCCAGGTGCACGTGGAGGCCGACTGGATGGGCGGCAACGCCACGTGCAACTTCTGGCGTGACGCCGAGGGCCTGACCATCAACCCGCCCGGCGGCACCAACACCTGGGCCGTGTCCCAGGCCGACCCGCTGCGCCGGGTGCAGGTCAACGGCAACCTCAAGCTGGACGACAACGGCTGGTCCTCCGGCGGCTTCCTGGCCGACTCCCGGGTCACCGGCCAGGTGCAGTCCGGCTCGCAGCAGCAGTGGCTGTCCCGCAACGACCAGATCGGCTCCTGGAACGGCCAGAACTGGAACATGGTGTTCTCCGGCGTGCAGGGCGCGCCCGGCAACACGTTCCCGAACCCGCCGTACACCACGCTGAACACCTCGCCGGTGATCGCCGAGAAGCCGTACCTGTACATCGACGGCAACGGCAACTACAACGTGTTCGTGCCGGCGCTGCGCACCAACAGCTCGGGCACCTCGTGGGCCAACGGCAACCCGGCCGGCACCGCGCTGTCGATCAGCGGCTTCTACATCGTCAAGCCGGGTGACACCGCCGCGACGATCAACGCCGCGCTGTCGGCCGGCAAGAACCTCATCGTCACGCCGGGCATCTACCACCTCAACCAGACGCTGAACGTGACGCGTCCGGACACCGTGGTGCTGGGCCTTGGTGTCGCGACCTTCGTGCCGGACAACGGCATCACGGCCATCCAGACCGCCGACGTGAACGGCATCAAGATCGCCGGCCTGCTGATCGACGGCGGCACGACCAACTCGCAGCAGCTGGTGCAGATCGGCCCGAACGGCGCGACCGCGGACCACGCGGCCGATCCGACCGTGCTGTCCGACGTGCACTTCCGGCTCGGCGGCGCGACCGTCGGCAAGGCCACCCGGTCGCTGGTGATCAACAGCAACAACACGATCACCGACGACACCTGGATCTGGCGGGCCGACCACGACGACAACAACGGCACCTCGGGCTGGAACGTCAACACCGGCGCCAACGGCCTCGTCGTCAACGGCAACAACGTCACCGCCTACGGCCTGTTCGCCGAGCACTACCAGCAGTACCAGGTGATCTGGAACGGCAACGGTGGCCGGACGATCTTCTACCAGTCCGAGATGCCCTACGACGTGCCCGACCAGAGCGCGTACATGAACGGCTCGACGCAGGGCTGGGCCTCGTACAAGGTCGGCGCCAACGTCACCAGCCACGAGGCGTGGGGCATGGGTGTTTACGCCTTCTTCAACACCAACCCGAGCGTGGTCAACTACCACTCGTTCGAGGCGCCCCAGAACGGCAACGTCAAGTTCCACGACATCTTGGACCTGTCGCTGGGCAACAAGGGATCGATCACCCACGTCATCAACGACACCGGTGCGCAGACCCCGACGAACACCTCCCCGGTGAACATCGTCAGCTACCCGTGACGGGCTGACCGCCCACCCCTGACGCAGGGAAGGACGCCTTACCTGCATTCAACGCAGGTAAGGCGTCCTTCCCTGCATGACGGGGTGCCGTAGGCTGGGTGTCGAGATGAGACGTCGTGCCAAGCCCCCGCTGCCCCAGCGCCTCGGCCTCGATCCGGTGCGGATGCGGATGCCGGCCGAGGGGCCGTGGCGGACCCTGCGCGAGCATCTGGTGGGCCGGCTGCCGCGGGTGGATCCGGCGCGGATCGACGAGATGCTGCGGGAGCGGCGGATCGTCGACCTCGACGGGCCGCTCGGCCCGGACGCGCCGTTCGTGCCGGACGGGGTGATCTGGTTCCACCGCGACCTGCCGGTGGAGACGCCGGTGCCGTTCGACCTCGAGATCGTGCACCGCGACGAGGATCTGCTCGTGGTGGACAAACCTCACTTCCTGGCCACGATTCCGCGCGGCCAGCACATCGCCGAGACCGCGCTGGTGCGGCTGCGGCGGGACCTGGAGCTGCCGGATCTGGTGCCGGCGCACCGGTTGGACCGGGTGACCGCCGGCCTGGTGCTGTTCGTGATCACCCCTCAGGTTCGCGGCCGGTACCAGACGATGTTCCGGGATCGGTTGGTGCGTAAGG
The DNA here is from genome assembly GCA_035492655.1 of Kutzneria sp. Lineage (GTDB taxonomy): Bacteria > Actinomycetota > Actinomycetes > Mycobacteriales > Pseudonocardiaceae > Kutzneria. The sequence goes on from DATJJB010000607.1 coordinate 6,014, forward strand.
AATACGAGGCGATCGCCGGTTACGACCCGTCGTTGTCGCTGCCGACGACCGTGCGGAGCCGGATCGTCAAGGAGAAGGGCGTGATCGTGGCTCAGGAGGTCCCCGGGGAACCGAATGCGGAGACCGTTGTGGACCTGATCGAGCAGCGTGACGGCCTTGGCCGATACCGGCTTTCCCCGCTCACCGGCCGCACTCACCAGCTGCGCCTGCACATGGCCGGTCTCGGCGTTCCGATCCTGAACGACGACTTCTACCCGGTGCTCACCGAGAAACCGTTGGACGACTTCACCAATCCGCTCCAGCTGTTGGCCAGGACGCTGGAGTTCACCGACCCGCTCACCGGCCGGCCGCGTCGCTTCGAGAGCCGGCTGCGACTGTCCGCCTGGCAGTGACCGCCGATTCGATTGCCCATTCAACGAGTCGCCGGCGTGTCGTTATTGGACACCTTGCATAACGACCGTTCTGTATTTCCCGGGTTTGCGGGACCGGGTGGTGGAGGCCCCTTGGCCGGCCCGTGGCTCGGTTCGGCGGCGTTGCCAGGTTCGGGGCTGGGGTTGTCTGCCCGGCGGATGGGCGGATGATGGCACCTCGGAATCCGATCCAAGCACACGAACGTGTGAGGGCGGCTGGGCGACGGCCGGCGGGCGGCGGTGGAGCCCGGTTGCCGGGTTCGGGGTCCAGGCTGGAGTCGGGGGCTGCTCGGTTCGGCGCCCGGGAGTTGCCGGCCGGTCAAGTGTTCGGCGCTGTCGTGGCGCTCGGTGATCACCGCAGGTCCCGCCGGTAACGGACCGACACGGCGATGTGGCGTAATCCGCACTCGTTTCACTCCCTGATCTTGGCCGGGTAATGTCGGCCGAGGCCCGATAGGACAGCCCGGGAGAGAGGGGCCGCCTCGGCGACGGCTTCGACGAGTTCGATGCGAGACCGTTGCACGCGCCGTCGAAAATAGGTTCGTAGCAGTCGCCCGTTCCGGTCTGACAACGTTGTCAGTCCATTGGCCGACAGCGCTGCGTCAGCACGGTTGAATCTCGAATCACCGGGTGGGCGGTATGTGCTGTCGGTAGTAGTCGGATAGCGTCTGAGCGCACGTGTAACCGGCCACTGTAGACGGTCTGCCGTGGTCGGCGCTGGTCGCCGGTCTACTACTTCGTCCTGAGGCCACCGTGGTCGCACGGGAGGCTTGGTTTCGCGCGTCTTTGCCATCGAAGTGGGGCTCGAGCAGGAGGTGCCGGTGGGCGCAACCCGTCAGCCGCGGCATGAGTTCATTCCGGTAGCCGTCATCGGCGTCGGATGCAGATTCGCTCCCGATCTGGCGTCGGTTGAGGATTTCTGGTCGTTCGTCATGGGCGGCGGCAATGCCGTCGGCGATATTCCGGCGCAACGACTCGAGCCGTATGTTGATGGCAACCCGCAATTAGCGGCCGTCTTACGGAAGGCGCAGACGCGGGCCGCGTACCTCAATGAGATCGACGCATTCGATGCCAACTTCTTCGGTATTTCGCCGCGCGAGGCGGAAGTGACCGATCCGCAACAGCGGTTGTTCCTTGAAGTGGTGTGGGAAGCGCTCGAGCACGCTGGTGTCGACCCGCTGTCGCTCAGCGGCACGAACACCGGTGTCTACGCCGGCGTGACGTTCGCCGAGTACGGCCGCCGCACCCTGGAGGACCTCACGGACGTCGAGCCGTGGGCCGGCATGGGCAGCACCTACTACGCGGTGGCCAACCGCGTGTCGTACTTCCTCAACCTGTTCGGCGAGAGCCTCGCGGTCGACACGGCCTGCGCCTCCTCGCTGACGGCCGTGGACCTGGCCTGCGAGCGGCTGGCCGCCGGCCGCATCTCGGCGGCCATCGTCGGCGGCGTGAGCGTGCTGCCGACCCCGCACGGCTTCGTCGCCCTTGACGCGATGGGCGCGACCTCCCCGGACGGCCGCTCGAAGTCGTTCTCGGCCGATGCCAACGGCTACGGACGCGGCGAGGGCGCCGGCGCGGTGGTGCTCAAGCGCCTGGACGACGCCGTCGCGGCCGGCGACCGGGTGCTCGCGGTGATCAAGGCCAGCGTGTCCCGGCACGAGGGCCGCACGCAGGCGATCATGGTGCCCAGCACCGAGCGGCAAGGGGCCATGCTGGCCGACGCCTACGAGCTGGCCGGCATCCTGCCCGAGGCCGTCGACTACGTGGAGGCGCACGGCACCGGCACGCCGGTCGGCGACCCGATCGAGGCGGCCGCGCTGGCCGAGGTGGTCGGCCGTGGTCGACCGGCCGGGCAGCCGTGCCTGATCGGCTCGGTCAAGCCGAACATCGGCCACCTGGAAGCGGCCTCGGGCATCGCCGGCCTGATCAAGACCGTGCTGGCCGTGCACCGCGGCGAGATCCCGCCCAGCGCGGGCGTCACCACGCCCAATCCGGAGATCCCGTGGGAGGACAACGGGTTGCGGCTGGTGACGGAGCCGACGCCGTGGCCCGGCAACGGTCCGCGGCGGGCCGGTGTGTCGTGTTACGGCTACGGCGGCGCCATCTCGCACATCGTCGTCGAGCAGGCGCCGGAGATCGCGGTTCCGCTGCGGGACAACGAATCCGTGACGACCGTGGTGCCGTTGTCGGCCCGCACCGAGACCGCCCTGCGCGCCAACGCCTCGAACCTGGTGGCCTGGCTGGAGTCCAACCCCGACCAGGACTTCGCCGCGGTCGCCGCGACGCTGGCCCGGCGGCGGGCGCACCTGTCCAGCCGCGCCGCCGTCGTCGGCGACCGCGATGCCGTGCTGACCGGGCTGCGCGCCCTGGCCGCCGGCGACCCCGCCCCGGGCCTGGTTTCCGCTGAGGCCAGCGAGAATGCCGCCCCGGTATGGGTTTTCTCCGGCTACGGCGGCCATTGGGCCGGCATGGGTCGCGAACTCGTCGTCACCGAGCCGGTTTTCGCCGCGGTGATCGACGAGCTGGACCCGATCTTCGCCGAGGAACTGGGCGTCGGTGCGCACGACCTGCTCGTCGACGGCGACCAGGACCACGTGGATCACATGCAGGCGGCCACTTTCGCCATGCAGGTGGCGCTGGCCGCGCTGTGGCGCTCCTACGGGATCGTGCCGGCGGCCGTGCTCGGCCAGTCGTTGGGTGAGTATGCGGCCGCGGTCGTGTCGGGAGCGCTCACGCTCGCCGACGCCGCCCGCGGCGTGTGCCGGCGCGCGATGATCATGCGTCGCGTCGAGGGCCAGGGCGGAATGGCCCTGGTGTACCTGAGTTTCGACGCGGTGGTGGCCCGCCTCGCCGGGCGCGGCGATCTGGCCGCGGCGATCACCTCGTCGCCGACATCCACAGTGGTCTCCGGCGACATCGACTCGATCGTCGCGCTGCTGGCCGAGTGCGAGGCCGAAGGCATCAAGGCGTTCCGGATCAACACGCCGGTCGCCTATCACAGCCACCATCTGCGCCCGCTCGGCGGCGATGTGGTGGCGGCGCTGTCGGACATCGAGGCGAAACCGCTGACCCTGCCGGCCTACAACACGACACTGCTCGACCCGCGATCCGACGCGGTGCGGGATGCTCGGTTCTGGGCGGTGAACATGTACGAGATGTGCCGGTTCACCGCGGCCGTCACGGCGGCGATCGAGGACGGGCACCGGCTGTTCCTCGAGGTGTCCCCGCACCCGCTGGTCCTGCACTCCGTCGGCGAGATGCTGGCCGGCGAGGGCGCCATCGTCGGTACCTTGCGCCGCAACGAGTCCGAGCGGACCCAGTTCCGCCTGGCGTTGGCTGCCCTGCACTGCCGGGGCGCGGACATCGACTGGGGTCGGGTGCATCCCGACCTGGCCATGGTCGACCTGCCGACGAACGCGTGGCAGCACCGGCCGTACTGGCACAGCGGCAAACCCCGCGCCGCCGATGCCGGCCACGACCCCGACAGCCACACCCTGCTCGGGTCCAAGGTGACCATCGGCGGCGGCAGTCCCACCCTGATGTGGCAGACCACTCTGGACGAGGCCAGCCGGCCCTACCCGGGCGAGCATCCCGTGCACGGCGTGGAGATCGTGCCGGCGGCGGTGCTGCTGAACACCTTCCTGGCCAGTGGCGGCCTCACCGGGTTGACCGACGTGAACCTGCGGATCCCGCTCGCGGTCGAACCGAGCCGGGACGTGCAGGTGATCCGGCAGGGCAGCGTGCTGACCCTGGCCAGCCGCCCGCACGGCGAGGACGACGACACCTGGCTCACCCACACCACGGCCGTCGCCGAAACCCGAAAGCCATTGGAGGACAACGACTTTCCCGACTTCGTTGCGGCGCGGCAGCGGTGCGCGACCGTACTGGACGGCGCGGCCGTCCCGGCGCTGATGGCGGAGATGGGGGCCGACGGCCTCGGGTTCGACTGGCAGGCCACGGAACTGCGGCGCGGCGACGGTGAGATGTTCGCCCGCATGACCATGGGCGACGGACCGCTGTCCTGGGCCCACGCGCTCGACGCGGCCGTGACGCTCACGCCGTTGGTGCTGCCGGACCGGACCGTGCAACGCATGCCGGCCCACATCGACGTGTTGTCGGTGGCGGATTCCTTGCCGCCCAACGAGATCCAGGTGTCGGCGCGAGCCAATCCAAGCTCACCGCTGGACTCGGTCGACGTCTGGGTGTCCGATGCCCTTGGCACGCCGGTCGCCATCGTCCGAGGAGTTCGCTTCGGGCTGCTGGATGCCACCGACGCCGTCGTCACCGATCCGCGTCGGCTGGTGCACGAGCTGGCCTGGCGGCCGCTGCCCGATCCCGAGCCCACGCACCGGATGGCCGACCCGCGGCTGGCCGTCATCATCAGTGACGACAACGAGTTCGTCCGTGAGCTCTCGTCCCGGTTCGTCGTCGGTGGTCTGCGCTGCGTGCACGTGCGGGAGCCCGAGGAACTGGCCGGCCTGCGCGGCGATTTCGACACGCAGAGCGTGATCCTGTTCGCGCCGGCGATCCCCGGTCCTGGGCAGTCGCTGGCCGACGCGGTCAGCGACACCACCTGGCGCTACACCCGAACAGTGCAGTGCCTCAACGGATTGGGGGCGGCGGTCGAGCCTCGGCTGTGGTGCCTGACTCGGGGCGTGCGCGCCGCGCAGTCCGGGGCCGTCGCCCACGCGCCGCTGTGGGGCGCTGGTCGCGTCACCGCCAACGAGCATCCCGAGTTCTGGGGCGGCACCATCGATCTGACCAACGGCATCGAGGGCCTGCTGGGGCTGCTGCGCGCCGCCCCGCGTGACGACATCCTGGCGCTGGCCTCGGGCGAGGTCGAGGTCGCTCGTCTGGCTGCGGTTGACCGGGCACCCGACCAAGGCCCGGTCGAGCTCCGGGCCGACGGGACCTACCTGGTCACCGGCGGCCTCGGCGACCTCGGCCTCGAGGTCGCGACCTGGCTGGTCGGCCGGGGCGCCCGCCGCCTCGTGCTGGCCGGACGCACCCCGCTGCCGCCCCGCCGCAAATGGCCCCTCGTCACCGATCCGGCCGTGCGCCGGCAGGTGGACGCCATCGTCGCCCTGGAGTCGTTCGGCGTCGCGGTCCATCCGGTGGCCCTGGACATCGCCGACGCCGGCAAGACCATCAAGGTGCTGGACGCCCTCCAGCTGCCGCCCATCCGCGGCGTCGTGCATGCCGCCGGTGTGCTGCACGACCAGCTCATCTCGCAGGTGGACCCGAGCTCCCAGGCCAAGGTGCTGCGGCCCAAGGTCGCCGGCGCGCTCGTCCTGCACGAGCTCTTCCCACCCGGCTCGCTGGACTTCCTGGTGCTGTTCTCCTCGTGCGGACAGGTGTTCCAGGTGCCCGGGCAGATCAGCTACGCCGCCGCCAACAGCGTGCTCGACGTGCTGGCCGCCCAGCGTGGCGACAACACCCAGAGCCTGGCCTGGACCGCGTGGCGGGGTCGGGGCATGGCCGCCGGGGCCGGCGACGTCCTCGCTGCCGTGATGGCCGCACAGGGCACCACCGACCTGTCCACTGTGGACGCTTTCCGGTGTTGGGAGTGGGCCGAACGCTTCCGTTCGCCCTACCTGGCCGTGCTGCCGCTCACCACACTGGCCCACGGCGAACGGCGGCTGCCCGTCTTCGGCGAACTCGCCCAGGACACCCCGGTCGCCGAGGAGGAACAGGTCGAGGAGCTCACCGTCGACCGGCTGGCCGACCTGGTCACCACTGCCGTGGCCACCGAGCTCCGGCTGCCCGCCGCCGAGCTCGACCCCCGGCGGCCGCTGACCGAGATGGGCATCGACTCCGTCATGAGCATCGCCATCCGCGGCCGCCTGCAACGCAAGCTCCGCGTCGACCTGCCGGCCACGCTGCTGTGGACCTGTCCCTCGGTGGCCCGCATCGCCGAGTTCGTGGCCGGCCTGATGGGCGTGCCCGACCCGGTCTGACACCGGTGGTGACGCTGGGCGCCACTGACGGACCAGTGGTGCCCAGCGAAGGGCACTAGGCCGGGGCGGCCTCGGGCAGCTTGCTCATGGCGTGCTCGATCAGCTTGATCAGGGCCAGCTTGCTCGAGTCCCGCTGCCGGGCGTCGGCGTTGACGATGGGCACGCCGTCGCTGATGGCCAGGGCCGAGCGGATCTCCTCGGGCTCGTAGTGGTGCGAGCCGTCGAAGTTGTTCACGGCCACGATGAACGGCACCTCGCGGCGTTCGAAGAAGTCGATCGCCGCGAAGCTGGTGTCCAGCCGGCGGGTGTCGATCAGGACGATGGCCCCGATGGCCCCGCGGGCCAGCTCGTCCCACATGAACCAGAACCGGTCCTGGCCGGGCGTGCCGAACAGGTACAGCACCAGCCGCGGGCTGATGGTGATCCGGCCGAAGTCCAGGGCCACCGTGGTGGTGGTCTTGCCCTCGATGCCGGCGAGGTCGTCCACCCCGGTGCTGGCCTCGGTCAGCAGCTCCTCGGTGCTCAGCGGCGGGATCTCGCTGACCGAGGCGACCAGGGTGGTCTTGCCGACGCCGAAACCGCCGGCCACCAGGATCTTCACCGACTCGGGGACCACGGTTGACGGACTAGAGTGCACGGACACCATCGAGAACCGCCTGAAGTAGTTCCCGGCCCGGCGCGCGCAGCGCCTGGGCGGGAGGACGGACAACCACGTCGCCCCGGTCGATCAGGTCGCTGATCAGCACCTTGACCACGACCAGGGGCACGTTCACGTAGTGCGCGATCTCGGCCACCGACAGCGCTCGGTGGCACATCTCGAGAATCGCCGCCTGCTCGGGACCGATGCCCACCCGCTCCGCGGTGGACGGCACGGTCACGACCTGCGTGGCCACGTCCAGCCACGAGGCCCCCGGCCGGGTCCGGCCGCCGGTCATCGCGTACGGGCGGACCAGCGGACCGGCGGCCTCGTCGAACCACTCGGCCTCGTTGTCGGCGGTCATGCCCGCTGCCCGCTGTCGGCTGTCGCCGCCTCTGGATTGCGCGGCGCCGAGCTGAGGTACACCCCGACCTGCTTGACCAGCAGGTTCATCTCGTACGCGATCAGCCCGACGTCGGCGCTTTCCACGGCCAGCACGGCCAGGCACGCGCCGCGCCCGGCCGCGGTGACGAAGAGGAAGGCGTGCTCCATCTCCACGATGGTCTGC
>DATJJB010000608.1:0-2406 GCA_035492655.1 Kutzneria sp.
GGTGATCACCTCGGCCGGTGGCGGGGAGTGGTCCGAGCCCGAGTACTGGGTCAACCATGTTCGCGCAGCGGTCCGGTTCGCCGACGCCGTGACGGCACTTAACGCCCAGGGCGTTACGAAGTTCGTCGAGATCGGCCCGGATGGCGTGCTGACCGGGCTGGCCCAGGGCTGCCTCGATGAGGGTGCCTTCATCGCCACCCAGCGGCGTGACCGTGAGCAGGAACGTGAACTGGTCGGTGCAGTTGCCCAGGCTTGGACCAACGGCGTCCAGGTCGACTGGACGAAGTTCTTCGCCGGCCGCCAGGCGCGCCGTGTCGAGCTGCCGACCTACGCCTTCCAACACCAGCACTTCTGGGTCAACTCCGTCAGCTCCGACGGCACGGATGTCAACTCGGCCGGCCTGGACGCGATCGACCATCCGCTGCTCGGCGCGGCCATCCCGGCCGCCGAGGGAGACGGCGTGGTGCTCACCGGCCGTCTCTCCCTGGAAACCCAACCGTGGCTGGCCGATCACGACGTGCTCGGCAGCATCCTGTTCCCCGGCGCGGGCTTCGTCGAGCTGGCCCTGCAGGCCGCCGAGCGCACCGGCGCCGACCTGATCGAGGAACTCATCCTCGAAGCCCCGCTGGTGTTGCCCGAGACCGGCGACGTCACGATCCAGGTCGTCGCGGGAAGCAACAAGGTCAGCATCTACTCGCGTGCCGAAGACGCGTGGGTCCGACACGCCACGGGTGTGCTCGCCACCGGTGCCCCGGCCGGCCAGACCTTCGACGCACCGACCGGCGGCACGGCCATCGCCCTTGACCCGTTGGCCCTGGGCTTCGGCTACGGGCCGACGTTCCAAGGCATCCAGGCGGTGAAGGTCGGCGAGGCAATCTACGCCGAGATCACCGTGCCCGAGGCCGACGACCGCTTCGCGCTGCACCCGGCCCTGCTCGAAACGGCCCTCCAGCCCACGCTCACCGCCACCGCCATCCCGGCCGTCTATCGCGGCATCGCCGTCCACCGCAAGGGAACTGCCACAGTCCGGGCTCGCATCGCCGACGGGGCGATCACGCTGGCCGATGATCACGGCCCGGTGGCGACCATCGCGGCAGTCGAAACCCGTCCGCTCACCGCCGACCAGCTGACCACTGGGAACGACCTGTACCGCGTCGACTGGATCGCCGCGCCAGCAGCGAAACCCACCGACGAGACGTGGTCGGCGGAGCTGCCGCTGGCCGACTGGGCCGACTGGCTGCCGGCCCTGGAAGCCCCGGACGTCGTGCACGTCCAGTGCCCGGCCGACGGCTCACCGGCCGAGGCCAAGGCGGCCGCGCGCCAACTTCTCGGCCTGATCAGGGAATTCGCCGGCAAACTGGTCCTCACCGGCCACAACGGCGCGCTGTGGGGCCTGATCCGTGCGGCTCAGGAGGAGAACCCCGGTCGGTACGTGCTGGTCGACACCGACGGCAGCGCCGACGTCAGGAAGGCTGTCGACACCGGCGAACCCGAGCTGCGCATCCGCGACGGCAAGATCCTCGTGCCGAGGCTGACCGCCGCACAGCCGAGCGTCGACCGCCCCTACGGCGACACCGTGCTGATCACCGGCGGCCAGCAGGGCATCGGCAAAGCCATCGCCGAACACCTGGTAGCCAAGGGAATCAAGGTCGTGCACAAGTCCGGCAAGCAGAAGATCGACACGGTCGTGCACGCCGAGTCGCTGACCGACAACGCGCTGCTGGCCGACCTGACCGACGACCAACTGGATCGCGTGCTCGACAAGACGATCGGTGGCGCCTGGCAACAGCGGGATGCCAAGCTGATCATCGTCTCCTCGGCGACGAGCCTGCTGCTCGGCACCGGCCAGGCCAACCACGCCGCCGCCACCGGCTACCTCAACGCCCTGGCCGCACGACACAACGGCGTCGCCATCGCCTTCGGCGCGCTGGACAACGGCGACGAGGCGTACGCGGAACGCCTGCGCCGCATGGGAACCCCGGTGTTCACCGCCGACGAGATCGGCCCCTTGCTCGACCGCGCCCTCACCGTCGACGACCCGCTGGTCGTGCCGCTGAAACTCGACAAGGCGGCGCTGCGGGCCCGGCCCGACGGCCTGCCCACGCTGCTGCGCGGCCTGGTCCGTGTGCCAGCCCGACCGACGCAAGCAACGAACGTTTCGTTGCGTGCGCGGCTGGCCGACCTGCCCGCGGCCGACCGCGAGCGGCTGCTGCTCGACCTCGTCGGCCAGCACGTGGCCGCGGTGCTCGGCCACGACTCGACCACCGTCATCGAGCCGGACAGGGCGTTCAAGGAGCTCGGCTTCGACTCGCTGACCGCCGTCGAGCTGCGCAAGCGGCTGAGCCTGGCCACCGGCCTGCAACTGCCGGCCACGCTGATCTTCGATTACCCGACCTCCCAGGACGT
>DATJJB010000609.1:0-2867 GCA_035492655.1 Kutzneria sp.
GACGTACTCGAGCAGGCCCTCGCCCAGCTGGGCGTAGTAGTCGTTGATCTGCCGCGCGCGCTTGGCCGAGTAGATCACCAGCGCGTACTTCGAGCTGACCTGCTCCAGCAGGTCGTCGATCGGCGGGTTGGTGATGCCCTCAGGCGTGCTGGCGGGCTCGCCGACGGCGGACAGGTGGCTCGGGATGGTCAAGACAACGCTCCTGGAGGTAGTCACGGCTCGCTGGACACACGCTCGGTGGGCGAGCCGACCACCAAGGTTAGCAAGTCACGTGCGACGGTACGAACATCGGAGTTGACAAGCACCACGTCGAACTCCGCCTCGGCGGCCAGTTCCTCCTCGGCCACCTTGAGCCGGTGCGCCACGACCGCCGGATCCTCGGTGCCCCGGCCGGTCAGCCGGGCCACCAGGACCTCCCACGTCGGCGGCTTCAGCAGCACCAGCAGCGCCTCGGGCATGGCCCGCCGCACCTGGCGGGCGCCCTGGACCTCGATCTCGAGGATCGCTGGAGTTCCCCGCTCCAGCGCGGCCTCGACGGGCCGGCGCGGCGTGCCGTAGCAGTTGCCCGCGTACTCGGCGTGCTCGAGCAGCTCGCCGTCGGCGACCATGCGGTCGTACTCGACCCGGTCGACGAAGTGGTAGTGCTCCCCGTCGACCTCGCCGGGGCGGGGCTTTCGGGTGGTCACCGAGACGCTGTAGTACACCTCGGTGCCGAGCGTGCGCAGTTCTTCCAGCACGCTGGACTTGCCGACCCCGGAGGGTCCGGCGAGCACGGTGAGGCGGGGCCGGGCACGGGTGCCCGACCCCATCTCGTCCTTCTTGGTCACTCGCCGCCGAACTCGGTCAGCAGTGCCTTGCGCTGGCGGTCGCCGAGACCACGCAGCCGGCGGCTGGTCGCGATCTCGAGCCGCTCCATGATCTGGGCGGCCCGGACCTTGCCGACGCCGGGCAGGGACTCCAGGAGTGCGGAGACCTTCATCTTGCCGAGGACCTCGTCGGTGTCGGCGGCGGTCAGCACGTCCTTCAGGTTCGTGCCGCCACGCTTGAGGCGCTCCTTGAGCTCGGCCCGGGCGCGACGAGCGGCAGCCGCCTTCTCCAGCGCTGCGGCCCGCTGCTCCTCGGTCAGCTGGGGAAGGGCCACGATCTCCTCCGTGGTGTGGGTGTTCTTCAGTGGGATCGGTGTCGCGACCGTACCGATCGAGCATCGCCCGGTACAACGTGGGTCCCCGTGGTGACAACGCAAACCAATGCGGTGACACTCCCCCACCCGGTCGGGTGCATCTCGACCATTGCGGCGGTCACGACGTGAAAGAAGTACTACCAAGAACCCCCGACAGCCTGATCACCGCCACCGGTGATGTGCCCCGCGAGCCCCGTGTGCTATGCACGACCAGCGCGGTTCCAAGATCAACTCACGGAATGCCCTGCCGCGCCTGTGGATTCGCCCAGCTCGCGGACGGATTCCCTGGTCGCGACGGCGGCGGCGCGCAGCGCCGCCACATCGGGCCCGTGCCGCAGCACATCCCGCGACGAACTGGGCAGCACCTGCCCGGAAATGCCGGCGAAAAGTCGCCGCAGGTCGGCGACGGTGCCGCCCTGCGCGCCCAGACCGGGCGCGAGGACGGCTCCGTTGAGCCGGGACAGATCCAGGGCGGTTTCGCCCACCGTGGCGCCGATGACGACACCCACATGGCCCAGCGGATCGGCCCCGTGATTGCGCTCGGCGGCGGAATCGACGATCGACTGCGCGATGGAAACACCCGTGTCGGTACGGGCCCTTTGCACGGACGGGCCTTCCTTGTTCGATGTCAAGGCCAACACAAAAAGTCCGCGACCGGTTTTCGCGCTGAGCTCCAAAGCCGGATCCAACGAACCGAATCCGAGATAGGGCGAAACGGTCAGCGCGTCGCCGGCGAGCGGCGAGTCGTCGGACAGGAAGGCCGTCGCGTAGGCCGCCATGGTGGACCCGATGTCGCCCCGCTTGGCGTCCACGATGACCAGCGCGCCGGCCGACCGCGCCTCGGCGATGGTCCGCTCCAGCACCGCTACCCCACGGGACCCGAAGGCCTCGAAAAAGGCGGCCTGGGGCTTCACCAGGGCGACTTCCGCCCCGAACGCCTCGACACAGGTCAGGGCGAAGCGCTCAAGGCCCTTCGCGTCGACGGAAAGGCCCCAGTCGGCCAGCAGCCCCGGATGGGGGTCGATGCCGGCCACGAGCGGCCCGGCGGCGGCGACGCGCGCCGCCAGCCGGGCCCCGAAGGACTCGCTCATGCATTCGCACCCTTCAGCGCGGCCTGGAGCGCCTGGAGGCTGCGCACGCCGATGTCACCCCGGATGAGGGCTTCGATGCCGTGTACGGCCGCCGCAGCCCCGGAAACGGTGGTGATGCACGGAATGTCCCGTGCCACCGCCGCCGTCCGGATCTCGTAGCCGTCCACCCGGGGGCCGTGGTTGCCGTACGGCGTGTTCATGATCATGTCGACCTCGCCGGCCAGGATCTTCTCCACGATGTTGTCCTCGCCCTCGAAGTGCTTGCGCACCACGGTGCAGGCCACGCCGTTGCGCCGGAGCACCTCGGCCGTGCCGGTGGTCGCCAGGATCTCGAAGCCCAGGTCGGCCAGCCGCTTGACCGGGAACACCATGGCCCGCTTGTCCCGGTTGGCCACCGACACGAACACCCGGCCCTTGGTCGGCAGCGACCCGTACGAGGCGGTCTGCGACTTGGCGAACGCCTTGCCGAACGAGAAGTCCACGCCCATCACCTCGCCGGTGGACTTCATCTCCGGCCCGAGCAGCGAGTCCACGCCCTTGCCCTCCGGCGTGCGGAACCGGTGGAACGGCAGCACCGCCTCCTTCACCGCCACCGG
>DATJJB010000610.1:0-17227 GCA_035492655.1 Kutzneria sp.
CCTCGCCCACGCCGCACCGCTACGACCACTCTCCGCCACGGCGGCCGCCGACATCAAGGTCATCAGACGGGACCGACTCGGCGGAGCAATCCACGAATACCGGCAGGTCGCATAGGTCGACCGAGTTTCGGGCACCCACAGGGCGCGGTCGTGATGGACGAGATCTTCCCGGTCAAGCGCAGACCGTAGTCACTCAGTTAGTCACTCAACAGCAAGAGGCCCTGCCACCTGTGATGGTGGCAGGGCCTCTGACCTGCTACTTCGACCGTCGGGACGACAGGATTTGAACCTGCGACCCCTTGACCCCCAGTCAAGTGCGCTACCAAACTGCGCCACGTCCCGGTCTGGCACTCGGTGTTGCGGTGAGTGCTGGCATAGCTTAGCGCACGTGGGGGAAAGATCGAAATCGGGGGGTGGTGGGGCGCTGAGCTGGGGGAATGGAGGGCTTTCGGCGGTGGGGGATGTGTGTTAGGAAACCTTCTGAACTATTTCGGCGTGTGGGGAGCTGGGGCTGATGCGACGAGGGCTGGGCGCGGGGCTGGTGGGGGCCCTGCTGGCGGGCCTGGTGGGAGTCACGGGAGCGGTGCCAGGAGGAGCGGCGCCGGCTAGCGGGGCGACGGGGCTGGAGACGCTGGGGCAGCAGGGCTGGCAGGTGCAGAGCTCGGCGCAGGCGACGGAGCCGGGGCAGGAGGTGTCGACGCCGGGGTTTGACACGAAGGGGTGGTTGAAGGTCCGGCCGGACGACGGGGGAGCGCCGGGGACGGAGATCGGGGCCCTCGTCCAGAACGGGAAGTGCCCGGACGTCTACTACTCCGACAACCTGCGCAAGTGCTTCGGCTACACGGACAACAACCACGGCCCGGCGATCGCGCCGTTCAACGTGCCCTGGTGGTTCCGGACGGACTTCACGCCGAACCTGGCCCAGCAGAACACCGCCCAGCTGATCGTCAACGGCGTGATCGGCAAGGCGGACGTGTGGCTGAACGGGCAGCAGGTGGCGACCAACGCCACCGTCCAGGGCGCCTACACGAGGTTCACCTTTGACGTCTCGAAGGTCGTGACGAAGGGCCGCAACACGCTGGCCCTGGAGGTCTACCCGAACAACCCGGGCAAGATGTTCACGGTCTCGGACATCGACTGGAACCAGGTCCCGCCGGACAACAACACGGGCCTGCACTTCCCGGTCCAGCTGAAGGTCTCGGGCGCCCTGACCAACGGCAACGCCCGCGTCCTGCAGGACACCGCCAACGACCGCTCGACGCTGACGCCGAAGACGGACCTCACCAACAACACGGCCATCGCGATCACGACGCTGGCCAAGGTGACGGTGACCGACCCGAACGGCCGGCCGCGGACGGTGCAGCAGATGGTGACGGTCGAGCCGCACAGCACCCAGACGGTGACGTTCAAGCCGATCGTCATCGACCACCCGCAGCTGTGGTGGCCGTACTACCTGGGCGGCCAGCCGCTGTACACGCTGACCACGGAGGTCCAGGGCAACGGCACGACGGAGCAGTTCGGCATCCGCACGGTCACGACGCAGCTGATCAGCCCCTCGCCGGCGGCCCCTGAGGGCGTCCGGCAGTACGCGATCAACGGCAGGCCGCTGGTGGTCCGCGGTGCCGGCTTCGCCGAGGACCTGCTGCTGCACTACGACTCGGCCGACATCGCCAAGCAGATCAAGTTGCTCAAGAACATGGGCGTGAACCTGGTCCGGGTCGAGGGCCACTTCCTGCCGGACGACTTCTACGAGCAGATGGACCGCGCCGGCATCATGATCAACGCCGGCTTCTCCTGCTGCGACCGCTGGGAGCTGCCGGGCAACGAGAAGGGCGTGACGGACGAGGACTTCAAGATCATCCAGCTCAGCGCCCAGACGATCGGCGAGCGGCTGCGCGACCACCCGAGCGTGATCACGTTCAACTGGAGCGACAACCAGCCGACGCCGCGCCAGGAGGCGGTCTCGCTGCAGGGCTTCAAGGATGCCGACTTCCATCAGCCGATCGTGGCCTCGGCGGAGTACAAGGCCAGTCCGCAGCTGGGCCAGGCCGGCGAGAAGGAGGGCCCGTACGACTACGTGCCCCCGAACTACTGGTACGACACCACGCACTTCGACCCGACGGACGACTCCCGCACCAACGTGGGCGGCTCCTGGGGCTTCGACAGCGAGCAGAGCGCGGGCGACACCGTGCCGACGCTGGACTCGATCAACCGGTTCCTCGGCGCCGACGAGCAGGCCAAGCTCTGGCAGGACCCGGCCTACAACCAGTACCACCTGAACTTCGAGCAGGGCCACGGCGGCTACAGCTTCGGCTCGATGTTCACCTTCGACCAGGCCATGTCCAACCGGTACGGCCAGTGGAGCAGCCTGGCGCAGTACGTGCAGCAGGCGCAGGTGCAGAACTACGAGAACACCCGCTCGCAGTTCGAGGCGTTCATCGACCACTCGACCAACCAGCCGACGCCGTCCACCGGCACCATCTACTGGCAGGGCAACAAGGGCTGGCCGAGCCTGCTCTGGACGCTCTACAACAACGACGGCGACCAGGCCGGCAGCTTCTTCGGCGCGAAGAAGGCCAACGAGCCGCTGCACGTCCTCTACTCCTACGACGACGGCGGCGTCACGATCGACAACCTGGGCGCCGACCGGCAGGACGGCCTGACGGTCGAGTCCAAGGTGTACGACACCAGCGGCAACGTGCTGGACAGCCAGCACACCGACGGGACCAGCCTGGCCAGCCAGCAGGTCCGCACCGACGTGCTCAAGCCGAAGACGCCCGCGGTGACCACGCCACCGGCCAAGGCCGAGACGTACTTCGTGGAGCTGTTGCTGCGCAAGGGGAGCCAGGTCGTGGACCGCAACGTGTACTGGCTGTCCACGCAGCAGGACGTGGTCGACTGGCCGGCCAGCTACGGCAACCCGCAGGCGACCATGACCCAGTACGCCGACCTTCAGGGCCTGCGGAACCTCCAGCAGGCCAAGGTGTCCGCGGTCGCCTACTCGCAGAAGCAGCGGGACGGCAAGCAGGTCACCAAGGTGACGGTCACCAACACCTCGAAGCAGCCGATCGTCGGCTTCTTCCTGCGGGCGGACGTCCGCCGCGGCAACGCGGACGGCACCGAGCAGCCCGGCGACAACCAGGTGACCTCGGGGCTGTGGAACGACAACGACGTCACGCTGTGGCCGGGGGAGTCGCAGACCCTCACCGTGACCTACGACCAGGCCGACCTGCGTGGTGCGACGCCGGTGGTCAGCCTGCAGGGTTGGAACCTGCCGAAGTTCGACGTGAAGGCGGGCACCGACCTGGTGGCCTGTGCGGCGCAGGAGGCGGCCGCGGCGGCACGGGACATCTTGCACGTGGGGTGAGCAGGCGATAACGGAGCGGCGCCGTCGGTGTGTCCGGCGGCGCTGTTTTGTGCCCGGAGGATCTGGGAGCGCTTCCAGAAATCAGGTCACGAGATGGTGTCGACCTGTTGACCTAGCCGTAACCGCCCCGACAAACTCGCCCGCAGCATCTGGAAGCGCTTCCAGAAACGGAGCGGAGCACATGCGTCAGAGACTTCTCGCGACCGCCATCGCGACGGCCCTTCTCGCCGGTCTGGTCACGGCCTGCGGGGCCGGCGACGCGGCCGACGGCAAGATCCACTTAACCATCGCCACCTTCGGTGAGTTCGGCTACGAGGACCTGCTCAAGCAGTACCAGACCGAGCATCCGAACATCGTGGTCACGCAGCACAAGGTCGGCCAGGCCGCGCCGCACCACAAGGAGCTGTTCACCAAGCTGGCCGCCGGGTCCGGGTTGGACGACATCGAGGCCATCGAAGAGGGCTACCGGGCCCAGGTGATGGCCAAGTCGGACAAGTTCAACGACCTGAGCAAGATCGGCCCGGCCGACGCCGGCCCGGACCGCTGGCTGCCCTGGAAGTACGAGGCCGGCAAGTCCAAGGACGGCAAGCTGATCGGTTACGGCACCGACATCGGCCCGCTGGCCATGTGTTACCGGACCGACATGCTCCAGGCGGCCGGCCTGCCCAGCGACCCCGACGGCGTCAAGGCGCTGTTCGCCAGCTGGCAGACCTACTTCGACGCCGGCAAGACGTACGTGCAGAAGACCGGCAAGCCCTGGTTCGACACCTCGACCCAGATCTTCAACGCCATGCACAACCAGCACGACGTCGGCTACTTCGACCAGAGCGACAACCTGGTGGTGGCCAGCAACCCGGACATCAAGAAGGACTGGGACGCGGTCACGCAGGCCATCGCCGACAAGGAGTCGGCCAAGCTGGTGTCGTTCGGCAACGAATGGCAGGCCGGCTTCAAGACCAGCGCCTTCGCCACCACCGTCTGCCCGGCCTGGATGCTGGGCTCCATCGAGCAGAACTCGGGCCCGGACAACAAGGGCAAGTGGGCCGTCTCCTCGGCCTTCCCCGACGGCGGCGGCAACTGGGGCGGTTCCTACCTCACGGTTCCGCTGCAGAGCCAGCACCCCAAGGAGGCCGCTGAGCTCGCGGCCTGGCTGACCGCGCCGCAGCAGCAGATCAAGGCGTTCGTGGCCAAGGGCCCGTTCCCCAGCCAGGTGCAGGCCCTGCAGTCGCCCGAGCTGCAGAACACCACCAACGCCTACTTCGCCGACCCGAAGACCGGCGCGCTGTACGCGGAGCTGGCCAAGAAGCTGACCAAGGCCCAGTACAAGGGCCCGGCCGACGGCCAGATCCAGGACGACGTGTTCGCACCGGCGCTGCAGGCGGTGGAACAGGGCAAGTCCGCGACCGACGGCTGGCAGCAGGCCGTGGCCGGCGCGCAGAAGGCAGCGAAGTGACGCTGACTCGACTGCCCGCCCGGCGACCGGAGGCCACTGCTCCGGTCGCCGGGCGGCCGGACCGCTGGGCCCGGCTGGACCTCAAGGTCTCGCCGTACGTCTATGTCGCGCCGTTCTTCGTCGTGTTCGCCGTGGTGGGCCTGTTTCCGTTGCTGTACACGGGATATGTGTCGCTGTTCGACTGGCGGCTCGGCGACGACACGGCGAAGTTCCTCGGCGCCGGCAACTACACCGAGCTGCTGACCGACCCGCAGTTCTGGAACGCGCTGCTCAACACCATCAGCATCTTCCTGCTCTCCAGCGTGCCGCAGGTGATCGTCGCGGTCGCCGTGGCCGCGTTGCTGAACACCAACCTGAGGCTGCGCACGGGTTTCCGGATGGGCGTGCTGGTGCCGTACGTGGCCAGCCTGGTGGCGGTCGGCATCATCTTCGGCAACCTGTTCGGCGTCAACTACGGCCTGGTGAACTCGCTGCTCGACCTGGTCGGCATCGGCCGGATCGACTGGCAGGCCAACCGGCTGGCCAGCCACATCGCCATCGCGACCATGGTGAACTGGCGCTGGACCGGCTACAACGCGCTGATCGTGCTGGCCGCCATGCAGGCGATCCCGCCGGAGATGAACGAGGCGGCGATGATCGACGGGGCCGGTCCATGGCGACGGTTCACCAGCATCACCCTGCCGATGCTGCGGCCTACCATCATCTTCGTGGTGATCACGTCGACCATCGGCGGCCTGCAGATCTTCACCGAGCCCAAGCTGTTCAGCGCGATGCCCGGCTCGGACACCGGTGGCTCGACCGGCCAGTTCCAGACCGTGACGCTGTACCTGTACCAGTCCGCGTTCGACAACCAGCGGCTCGGTTTCGCCAGCGCCATCGCCTGGGTGCTGTTCCTGGTGATCGTGATCGCCGCGGTCGGCAACTACTTCATCACCAGGAGGTTGGCCCGATGAGTCGCCGACCGGGTTTCCTCGTCTACGGCCTGCTGGTGGCGTTCATCCTCGGCTCGGCCTTCCCGATCTACTGGTCGTTCCTGGTGCCCAGCCACGGCAACGACATCCTCACCGACAAGGTGCCGCCGCTGCTGCCCGGCGGCAACTTCTTCAGCAACGCCCGACAGGTGCTGGACACGATCCCGTTCTGGCACGCGCTGTTGAACAGCGTGATCGTGTCCGGCTCGGTCGCGCTGTCGGTCGTCGTCTTCTCGACGCTGGCCGGGTTCGCCTTCGCCAAGCTGCAGTTCCGCGGCAGCAACCTGCTGTTCGTGTTCGTCGTGCTGACGATGGCGGTGCCGACGCAGCTGGGCATCATCCCGCTCTACATGGCCATGGCCGACTTCGGCTGGGCCGGCCACCTCCAGGCCGTGATCGTGCCCAACCTGGTCAGCGCGTTCGGCGTGTTCTGGATGCGCCAGTACCTGGCCGACGCGGTGCCGTCCGAGCTGATCGAGGCGGCCCGCTCCGACGGCTGCTCGATGATCCGCGTCTTCTGGCACGTCGCCGTGCCGGCGGCCCGCCCGGCCGCGGCCATGCTCGGCCTGTTCACGTTCATGCAGTCCTGGAACGACTTCCTGTGGCCGCTGATCGCGCTCGACCAGAACAACCCGACCATCCAGCTGGCCCTGGAACAGCTCCAGGCCGGCTACTACGTCAACTACGCGCTGGTGCTGGCCGGCACCACGCTGGCCACGATCCCGATCTTCCTGCTCTTTGTCGCGGTGGGCCGTCAGCTCGTCGCCGGCATCATGCAGGGCGCCGTGAAGGGGTAACTGTGCTTGTGTTCCCGGAAAAATTCCTGTGGGGCGCGGCGACGGCCGCCTACCAGGTGGAAGGCGCCGCGGCCGAGGACGGCCGGTGCGAGTCCGTGTGGGACGTGTTCAGCCGGCAGCCCGGGCGTGTGGTCAACGGCGACACCGGCGACGTGGCCGCCAACCACTACCACCTGCTGGACGTCGACCTGGCGCTGATGTCCGAGCTCAACCTCAACGCCTACCGGTTCTCCGTGTCGTGGTCCCGGATCATCGACGACGACGGCGCGATCAACCGCAAGGGCCTGGATTTCTACGAACGACTGGTCGACGGCCTGCTCGACCGCGGCATCGCCCCGTTCCTCACGCTCTACCACTGGGACCTGCCGCAGCGGCACGAGGTCAACGGCGGCTGGGCGCGACGGGACACGGCACAGCACTTCGCCGACTACGCCCAGGTCATGCACGACGCGCTGCACGACCGCGTGCACAACTGGACCACGCTCAACGAGCCCTACTGCGCCTCCCTGCTCGGCTACGGCGCGGGTGTGCACGCGCCCGGCCTCCGCGAGCCGAGGAAGGCCGCCGCCGCCGTGCACCATCTGCTGCTGGCGCACGGTCTCGCGCGGTCGATCATCGGCGACAACGTCAGCGTGACGTTCAACCTGTACCCGGTCGACCCGGTCAATCCCGACGACCCGGCGGACGTGGACGCCGCCCGACGGGTCGACGGCCTGCAGAACCGCCTCTGGCTGGATCCGGTGCTGTGCGGCCGGTACCCGGACGACGTGCTGGCCGACCTGGCCCCGCTGGGCTTCGCCGACCACATCCGCCCCGGCGACCTGCGGCTGATCGGCGCCCCGCTGGCCGCGCTCGGCGTGAACTACTACACCGGCCACCACGTCACCGGGCGTCCCGGCGGAAACACGCCGGAATGGATCGGGTCGGAGCACGCGCACAACGTCGGCCGCGGCCTGCCGACCACGGCGATGGGCTGGGAGGAACTGCCCGACGGCTTGTTCCGCGTGCTGAACCGCCTGCACGAGGAATACCCGCGGCTGCCCATCAACATCACCGAGAACGGCGCCGCCTACGATGACGTCGTGGTCGACGGCCAGATCGACGACCGTGCTCGGCAGCGGTATTTCGACCAGC
Source organism: Kutzneria sp. (assembly GCA_035492655.1). GTDB lineage: Bacteria > Actinomycetota > Actinomycetes > Mycobacteriales > Pseudonocardiaceae > Kutzneria. Next base: position 7,723 of record DATJJB010000610.1, read on the forward strand.
ACCTGCAGGCCGTGCACCGGGCGATCCAGGCCGGCGTGGACGTGCGCGGCTACTTCGCCTGGTCGCTGCTGGACAACTTCGAGTGGGCCGAGGGTTACGCGAAACGGTTCGGGATAGCGCATGTCGACTTCGACACCTTCGCCCGCACTCCTAAGCTGAGTGGCAGGTGGTACGCGACGGTGGCGAGGGCGAACGCCCTGCCGGAACAGGGGTAGAGCGTGGCCGAAGACGGCCGGGAGGTCCCGACACTCGACGAGGTGGCCAGGGTGGCCGGGGTCTCCCGGTCCACCGCCTCGCGGGTGATCAACGGCCGGACCTACGTCAGCGCCAAGGCCCGCGAGGCGGTGGCGCAGGCGGTGACCAGCCTCGGCTACAGCCCGAACATGCTGGCCAGGTCGCTGGCGATGAGGCGGACCAACTCGATCGCGCTGGTGGTCTCCGAGCACGGCGACCGCGTGCTCGGGGACCCGTTCTTCGCCAGGGTGCTGCGCGGCGTGCACGCCGGCCTGGCCGGCAGCGGGATGCAGCTGGTGCTGCTGATGGCCCAGGACGAGCAGGACCACGGCCAGATGGCCAACTACCTGACCTCCGGGCACGTGGACGGGGCGCTGGTGGTCAGCCTGCACGGCGAGGACTCGCTGCCGGCCGAGCTGGTCGCGTCCGGGCTGCCGGTCGTGCTGTGCGGGCGGCCGCTGGCCAAGGTCGAGGTGCCGTACGTGGACTCGGACAACTTCAACGGCGCCGGGCAGGCCGCCCAGTTCCTGATCGACCAGGGCCACCGGCTCATCGGCACCATCGCCGGGCCGAAGGACATGGCCGTGGGCATCGACCGGCTGTCCGGCTGGCGGCGCACGCTGTCCATGGCCGGCCGGCCCACCGACGCCGTCGCGCACGCCGACTTCAGCCTGGAGGGCGGCATGGCGGCGATGGAGCAGCTGCTGACCGCGCATCCGGGCCTGGACGCGGTGTTCGTGGCGTCGGACCTGATGGCCGTCGGCGCGCTGCATGTGCTGCGCGGGCGGGGCATCCGGGTGCCGGAGGACGTCGCGGTGGTCGGCTTCGACGACTCGGGGCTGGCCGCGACCTCGGTGCCGCCGCTGACCACGGTCCGGCAGCCGATAGAGGAACTGGGGCGGACCATGACCTGGCGGCTGCTGGCGCAGTTCGAGGGCGACGAGGAACTGCCGCCGTCGGTGCTGCTGCCGACCGAGTTGATCCGCCGGGAGACGGCATAAGCGGTACCGTTCGGGCCGTGACGACGCCCGAGGCACTGGAGCCCATCGACGAGTCCTTCGACAGCGTGCTGGCGCTCGTCGCCCACCCGGACGACCTGGAGTACGGCGTCGCCGCGGCGATCGCCCGCTGGACCGGGCAGGGCAAGCGCGTCGTCTACGGCCTGGCCACCAGCGGCGAGGCCGGCATCGACGGCCTCGACCCGGAGCAGTGCGGGCCGCTGCGCGAGGCCGAGGAACGGGCCGGCGCGGCCGTTGTCGGGGTGGATGTCGTGGAGTTCTACGGCTTCCCGGACGGCGTCGTGGAGTACGGGCTGCCGCTGCGGCGGGCCTTCGCCGAGGCGATCCGCCGGCACCGTCCGGATGTCGTGGTCACCGCCAGCTGGCGGGAGTTCTGGGGGCCGGGTGCGCCCAACCAGGCCGATCACATCGCCGTCGGCCGGGCCGTGGTGGACGCCGCCCGCGATGCCGCGAACCGTTGGGTCTTCCGGGATCTGGGCCTGGAGCCGTGGCAGGCCAAACACGTGTTCGTGGCCGCCGCCCCGAACGCCCGGCACGGCGTCGACGTGACGGCCAGCTTCGACCAGGGCGTGGCGTCGCTGGAGGCGCACGGGGAGTATCTGCGTGGGCTCGTCGACAACCCGATGAGCGACCCGAGGGAGTTCCTCGAGTCGACCGCGCGGCCGGTCGGCAGCCAGCTGGGGGCCAAGTTCGGGGTGGCCTTCGAGGTAATCGACTTGTAGCGGCTGGCTAATCTTCGCCGTATGACCGCACGTCTGGTGAACGTCGTCGATGTCGAGGCGACCTGTTGGGAGGGGAGCCCGCCGCCAGGGCAGGTCAGCGAGATCATCGAGATCGGGCTGACCGTCGTCGACCTGGCCGCGCGCGAGCGCCTGTCCAAGCACCGGATCCTGGTGCGGCCACAGGCATCGACGGTCAGCGAGTTCTGCACGGCGCTGACCGGCCTCACCCAGTCCGAAGTGGACGGCGGCGTGTCCTTCGCGGACGCCTGCGCCCAGCTGGTCGCCGAACACGAGGCCGGTAAGCGGGGCTGGGCCAGTTGGGGCGACTACGACCGCAAGCAGTTCACCCGGCAGTGCGACGCGACCGGCGTGCCGTATCCGTTCGGGGCCCGGCACACCAACGCCAAGGCGGTGTTCGCCGTCGACGGCCGCCAGGTGGGGATGGCCCGCGCGCTGGAGGTCGTCGGCCTGCCACTGGAGGGCCGGCATCATCGGGGCGACGACGACTCGTGGAACATCGCGGCGCTGGTGCTGCACATGGTGGACAGAGGGGACTGGCGATGATCTACGACATCGTCCGGGCCGGCGGCGTGGATCTGCCGGACGAGCCCGAGGGCAACGTCCGGTGGGCGGCGGGGGCCAAGGACGGCGTGCTGCTCATGCACACCGCCATGGCGACGCCGATCGACGAGGCCGAGGCGGTGCTGGCCGCGATCATCGCCTACATGGACGATCCGGAGACCTGGGACTCGTTGTACGGACTATTGCGCGAAACCCGGGCGCTGCCGGTGCTGGACCACGTGGTGACGCGGATCGCTGATGCCGCACCGGAACGCCGATCGATCCGCGAGTTGGGGCTGCGACTGGCGACCACGTCGTCCGACCGCGAGCCGGTGAAGTACGGCCTGGCGCTGCTCGGGCTGGCCGGGGACCGGTCCGATGTGGAGATCGTGCGGACGCTGGCCGGGCACGAGGAGTTCACACTGCCCGGCTTGGTCGCGCTGGCGCGGCTGATCGAGGACGTGGAACCGGTGTGGTGGGAGCTGGCCCGGCAGCTGCGCGGCTGGGGCCGGATCCACCTGGTGCACCGGCTGGCCGGGTCGGCGCGGCCGGAGATCCGGCGCTGGATCCTGGTCGAGGGCTACCGCAACGACGTCATGGACGAGTACCTGGCGCTGCTCGCCGCCGAGGCCGGTGGCCTGGCCGACGAGCTGGCCACGGAGCCGGACGACGAGCTGCTGGACTCGGCCTGCGGGATCGTCGTGGCGCTGCTGGACAGGGGCAGCCCGGCCGGCGACATCCACGACTACGCCGACGGCGTCCGGGCCGTGACGAATCTGTTGGCGCAGCTGGCGAAGCGACCGTCGAACCGGGCGCGGTCGACCGTCGTGCGGGAGCTGCGTGACTTTCTTTCCGAGGAACCCGAAGGGTGGCCGGCCGAGCTGGCGGCGACCTGCGGACGGATCATCGAGGCCGCCGCTTGACAACCTGACTGCGGCCAGGAATGCCTTGTGGGCCCGCGGAAACGTGGACGGCCGCCGGGCGCGGGGGAAAGCCGAGGCGTCCGCGTCGAGCGGCTGGTCCGGATGACCGCGGGCCCGCTGCTACGGTCGATGCATGACCCGTGCCGACGCCACGAAGGCCCGCCTCCTGGAGGCGGCGACCGAGGAGTTCTCGCGCTACGGCATCGCCGGCGCCCGGGTGGACCGGATCGCGGCGGCGGCGCAGGCCAACAAGAACCTGATCTACGTCTACTACACCAACAAGGAGACGCTGTTCCGCGCCGTGTTCGAGGCGCACGTGGTGCGGCTGCTGGACGAGGTGCCCTTCACGCCGACGGACCTGCCTGGCTACGCCGGCCGGCTCTACGAGTTCTTCCTGGCCAACCCGCGGCTGCTGCGGCTGGCCGGCTGGTTCCGGCTGGAGCAGGGCGACTACGACGAGGCGCTGGCCGAGATCGCCCGGTCCAACACCGAGAAGGTGGCGGCGATCGCCAGGGCCCAGGCCGACGGGCTGGTCGACGACCGGTACCCGGCCGACGTGGTGCTCACCCTGGTGCTGGCCGTCGCGGCGGCGTGGGGCTCGGGCAACCCGGCCACCGTGTCGACCTACGATGAGCCCGACCCCAAGATCGTTCGCCTGGCGATCGAGGCCGCCGTGCGCGGTGTCGTCGCGGGAAAGGACTCGGCAGCATGAGCGACGCGCCCACCTCCGACCTCACCGGCTGGCGCAAGGCGCCGTTCACCGGCGCCGGCCTCACCTACGACTGCTACGAGAAGGGCGAGGGGCCGGGCGTCGTGCTGGTGCCCGAGGTCCCGGGCATCACGCCCGAGGTGCTCGGCCTGGCCGACCACCTGGTCGACCAGGGCTTCACCGTGGTCGTGCCGTCCCCGTTCGGCACGCCGGGCAAGCCGATGACCGTGGGCTACGTGCTCGGCGTGATCAGCCGGCTGTGCGTGTCGGCCGAGTTCAAGGCGTTCGCGGTGAACGTCCAGCGGCCGATCACCCAGTACCTGCGCGCGGTGGCCCGCGACCTGGCCGCCCGCACCCCGGGCAAGGGCGTCGGCGTCATCGGCATGTGCTTCACCGGCGGCTTCGCGCTGGCCACCGCCGTCGAGGACGTGGTGCTGGCGCCGGTGATGAGCCAGCCGTCGGTGCCGTTCCCGCTGGGCAAGGCCCGCAAGGCCGACCCCGGGATGTCCGAGGCCGAGATGCAGACCGTGGTCAAGCGCACCGAGGACGGGTTGTGCGTGCTGGGCCTGCGGTTCACCGAGGACCCGGCGGTGCCGGCCGACCGGTTCGCCACCCTGCGCCGTCGGCTCGGCGACGCGTTCGAGGTGATCGAGCTGGACTCCAAGCCGGGCAACCCCGGCGGCTTCGGCAAGGGCGCGCACTCGGTGCTCACGGCCGAGGTCCGCGAGCGGCCCGGGCACCAGGCGCTGGCCGCGCGCGAGCGGGTCGTCGAGTTCCTGCGCGAGCGGTTGACGGCATGACGGATCTGCTGCTCCGCAACGTCCACCGGGCCGGACGGCTGGTGGACGTGCGGATCGTCGGGGGAGTGATCGCCGGCTTCACCGAGCCCGGTGCGCTCCCCGGCGACGGCATCGACGGCCAGGGTGGGCATCTGCTGCCGGGGCTGGTCGACGCGCACGTGCACATGCAGCAGTTGGCGGCCAACCGGCGGCGGATTTCCTTGGCGGAAGCCAACTCCGCCGCTGAAGCGGTCGAGCTCGTGCGCGGCAGCTCGGACGAGTGGGTGTTCGGCGCGAACTTCGTCGACGGTCTGTGGCCCGACGCCCCGCACAAGGACCTGCTGGAGGCGGCCCTGCCCGGCCGCAAGGTCGCGTTGTTCAGCGCCGACCTGCACACGCTCTGGCTGAGCCCGGCGGCGCTCAAAGAACTCGGCACAGATCACCCGACCGGCGTACTCGTCGAGGCGGAGTGCATGGCCGTCACGGCCCGGCTGCCGGCCGGCGCACCGGACTCCTGGGTGCTGGACGCGGCCGACGCGGCGGCGGCGCGCGGCGTCACCAAGATCGTCGACTACGAGCTGGCCGACACCATCGCCGACTGGCAGCGGCGGCTGGCCATTCGCACGCCGTCGGTGCGGGTGGCCGGCGTGATCGCCAAGCACCTGCTGGAGACGGCGATCGCCCGCGGCCAGCGGACCGGCGCGGTCGTGCCGGACACCGACGGACTGGTGACCGTAGGGCCGTACAAGCTGTTCGTGGACGGGTCGCTGAACACGCGGACCGCGTACTGCCACGATCCGTACGACGACGACGGACACGGCATGGTGGTCGTGCCTCCGGCGGAGCTGGTGCCGCTGATGCGGCGAGCCTGGGCGCACGGGATCACGCCGGCCGTGCACGCGATCGGCGACCACGCCAACCAGATCGCCCTGGACGCCTTCGAGGCGGTCGGCTGCCCGGGCCGGATCGAGCACGCGCAGCTGGTCTCGGATGCCGACCTGCCCCGCTTCGCGCAGCTCGGCGTGATCGCCTCCGTGCAGCCCGCGCACGCGCCGGACGACCGCGACGTGGCCGACCGACACTGGGCCGGCCGCACCGATCGGGCGTTTCCGTACCAGTCGCTGCTGGCCGCCGGGGCGACGCTGGAGATCGGCTCCGACGCCCCGGTGTCGCCGCTGGACCCGTGGGACGGCATCGCCAGCGCCGTCACCCGGACCGACGACGAGCGGGCGGCGTGGCATCCGGAGCAGCGGATCCCGGTCGAGGTCGCGCTGGCCGCCGCGGCCGGCGGCCGGGCCTCGGTCGAGGTCGGCGACGTGGCCGACCTGCTGGTCGCCGAACGGGATCCGGCCCGCGGCGAACTTCGTGACATGCCGGTGGTGCTGACGATGGTTGGGGGACGGATAACGCATGGCTGAGACGTATGCGGTGTACTGCGACGCGATCGAGCGCGAGGTGGCGCGGATCGGCGAGGTCGGCCGCACGCACGACCTCGCGGCCGAGGTGCCGTGCTGTCCGGGGTGGACGCTCGGGGACGTGGTCAAGCACGTGGGCGTGCTCCAACAGTGGTTCGCCGCGATGATTGAGCGGCAGTCGGCGCAGCGGCTGCCGTTCGGCGAGGTCGACTTCGGCGTGCCGGCCGAGGTCGCCGACTACCCGGAATGGTTGGTGGCGCGGCAGGCCGAGGTCGGCAAGGTGTTGCGCGCCGCCGACCCGGACGCCGCGATGTACACGTGGGGTCCCGGCGGCGAGGTGCGGTTCTGGGTGCGGCGCATGCTGATGGAGTGCCTCGTGCACCGTTACGACGCCGAGTTGGCCGCCGGCGAGCTCACGGCCGTCGACCCCGCCCTGGCGGCCGACGGCGTCGAGGAGTTCCTGGTGAACCTGCCGTCCGCTGAGGGGTTCGCGCCGGACGTGGCCAACCTGCGTGGCTCCGGGCAGACCATCGGCTTCGGCGTGTGGGGCACCGAGGTCGACTGGACCGTCCGCCTCGATGCCGACTCGTTCGGCCTGGTGTCGGCCGTCGACGATCCCGACGCCACTGTCAGCGCCGAGACCGCCGAGGCCCTGCTGCTGCTCGTCTACGGCCGGATCGGCCGCGACGACGCCCGGATCAGGATCGAGGGGGAGGCCGACCTGCTGGACAAGTGGTTCACGCACTCAAAGTTCTGACCCACTCGCGCTGCTGCTCGGTGTCCGGCACCTGATGACCGCGGGCCTTGGTGATGCGGTCCCACGCGTCATCGGGTGCCAGGCCGCGCAGCACCATGATCGACGCCGCCAGCAGCGACGATCGGCCGATGCCGGCCCAGCAGTGCGTGACGATGCTGGCGCCGCCGTCCAGGCGGGTCGCCAGCTCGCGCAGCGCGGGCAGGATCCGCTCCGGGTCCGGCACCGTCCAGTCCGGGATCGGCAGGTGCACGAACTCCAGGCCAGCCGCGACCGCCGCCGTCGGCTCGTCGGCCAGGCCGGCGTCGGCGAAGTCCTCGTCGGTCAGCGCGCACACCAGGATGTCCACGCCGGCCGCGCGCAACGTCGGCAGGTCCTTGAGCCGTGGCTTGGCCATCGTGCTGAGCCGGCCCGGCCCGGGCAGCTCGACGGTGTAGATCACTCTTCGACCATGCGGGCCAGCTCGGTGACCGCCTGCTGCGCGGTCGAGCGGGCCACCACCAGCCGGTCGCGGAACTCGTTGTGCAGGGCCTGCATCCGGGCCGTGTGCTCGTCCGCGGCGGCGGTCTGCTGACGGGCGTGCTCGTCGGCCTCCCGGACGGTCAGCGCCGCCCGCTCCTCGGCGAACCGGGTCACCTTGGCCGCCTCGGCCCGGGCGCGGGCCATCAGCTGCTCGTGCTCGCGGCCCAGCTTGGCCTTGAGCTCGTCGTACTCGCGGTCGAGGGAATCGTTGTGCTCGTTGTACTTGCGCTCCAACGCCACCCGGCGCTGTTGCAGGTCGGCGCGTTGCTCGGCCAGCTCGCGCTCGGCCGCCCGGCGCTGCTCGGCGATCTCCTCGGCGGCGAGATCCATCATCATCCGCACGCGCTCGTTGACGTTCTCGCCGGTCACCGGCTGGTCGGCCAGTGTGCGGACCCGCTCGCGCAGCGCGGTCCGCTCCTCCTCGGCCGCGCCGAGGCGCTTGGCCAGCTCCGCGTTGCCTTCCCGGGCCAGGTCCCGTTCCCGGAGGGCGGTGCGCAGGTCGTACTCGAGGCGTGTCACGCGCTCGTTGACCTGGCGCGTGTTGTAGCCCCTGAGGACCACGTCGAAGTGGTTGGGTCTGCGGGCGTCCTGTCCCGCCGCTTCGTCGGCACCTGCCATACCTCCACCCTACTGAGACGATCACCGTGCCGTTCACCCGAACCGGCGAAAGGGATCCTCCGGGTAGCCGTCTTGCGCCGACCTTCCCGCCGAACCGGGCAAAGCTCGCCAACCCGGCAGCTGTCTTGACGGGTGGGGGCGGTGGCCCTAGCGTCTGCTTAATCCGTCAGGAAGGTTTCCTAACAATGGGAGCCCTGCCCGGCGGGACCCTGTACAACCGCCGCCTTCCTCGTCCCTGCAAGGAAGGAACCCTGCCCATGGTTAGCGCAGTTCGTCGCGCCGTCACCATCGCCGCCGCGGCCCTGCTGCCGGCCGCGGCCCTGGCCATCGGCACCACCGATGCGACCGCGGCCACGCCCAAGTCCTTCCCGGCCAAGTTCGCCGCGCCCTACCTGGAGCTGTCCAGCAGCACGGCCGGCCTGATGGCCGCGGACAAGAGCGCGTCCGGCGTCAGCCACTACACGCTGGCGTTCCTCATTCCCAAGAGCGGCTGCACGCCGCAGTGGGAGGCCGGCGGCTCCGCCGTCGGCGCGTTCAAGTCCCAGATCAGCTCGCTGCAGTCCCAGGGCGGCGACGTGATCATCTCCTTCGGCGGCGCCGAGGGCGGTGAGCTGGCCCTGACCTGCACCAGCGTGTCGAGCCTGCAGGCCGCCTACGCCAACGTGGTCAAGACCAACAACGTGCACCGGCTGGACTTCGACATCGAGGGCTCGCCGCTGGACAACAAGTCGTCGATCACGCGGCGCAACCAGGCGCTGGCCGCGCTGCAGAAGGCCGACCCGTCCGTGCAGGTCGACTTCACGCTGCCGGTCGACCCGGGCGGCCTGCCGAGCAACGCGCTCAACCTGCTCAAGGACGCCAAGGCCCAGGGCGTCAAGGTCAGCACCGTGAACATCATGACCATGGACTTCGGTGACGGCGAGAACGCCCTCAACGACGCCGAGTCCGCGGCCAAGGGCACCGCCAAGCAGCTGGCCAGCCTGTACGGCGTCTCGTCGGCGCAGGCCTGGTCGGTGATCGGGCTGACGCCGATCGCCGGCAAGAACGACGACAACGAGAACTTCACCCAGGCCAACGCCAAGACCCTGCTGTCGTTCGCCAAGTCGAACGGCGTCAGCCTGCTGGCGTTCTGGGAGGTCGCCTCGTACGACAAGAAGGTCGGCTACGCCTACTCGAAGATCTTCAACGGCATCGGCTGACCCGCTCCACCCGATGGGCCCCGCCGCGCGGCGGGGCCCATCGGCTTTTC
>DATJJB010000611.1:0-6009 GCA_035492655.1 Kutzneria sp.
CAACGTGCAGGGCTACGACTTCCACGGCTCCGGCAGCGACAACTCGTGGGAGCCCAACCAGACCGGCGACCAGGCCAACCTGTACCCGGCCAGCAACGACCCGTACTCGTTCCACTTCAGCGTGGACGGGGCCGTGCAGACTTATCTGGCCGCCGGGGTCAATCCGCGGAAGATGACCGTGGGTATCCCGTTCTACGGTCGCGGTTGGCAGGGCGTCACCGATGGCGGGGCCCATGGTGAATGGCAAGCGGCACATGGGGCCGCGCCCGGGCAGTTCGCCGAGGAGGCCGGAACTCGGGGCTACAGCAACCTGATCGGCGCTGTGCCCATGACCGTCTACCACAACACCCAGGCCGTGGCGACGTACGGCTATGACGGCAACCAGTGGTGGTCGTTCGACGACACCTGGTCCATCGGGCAGAAGATGGCCTACATCAAGAGCAAGGGCCTGCTCGGCGCGATGATCTGGGAGATGTCCGGCGACACCGGCACCCTGATGTCCGCAGTGGACGGTGGCCTGCACTGAGGCCGAGGTGGGGCGGCTTTCGCCGCCCCACCGGCTCAGTACTCCGACTCGTAGAGCGCGGTCAGCTCGCGCAGCAGGGCGCTGGAGTCCTTGAGCTGCTTGCCGTCCAGGGTGTGGATGCGGGTCACGCAGCGGACGCTGGACACCAGGAACAGGCCCTCGGCGTCGAGCAGGTCGGCGGCCGGGATCGGCTCCACCTTGATCGACCAGCCGGCCCGCTCGGCCGCGCGGAACAGCGCCGCCTGGGTGGTGCCGGGCAGGATGCCGATCGTCGACGGCGGCGTCACCAGCGTGCGGTCCCGAACCAGGACCAGCGTCGAGGTCGGGCCCTCCAGCACCGAGCCGTCGGCCGCCGTGAAGACCACGTCGTCCGCGCCCTCACTGGCGGCGTAACGCACCGCCGCCATGTTCACCGCGTACGACAGCGACTTGGCCCCCAGCAGCAGCCACGGGGCCCGCTGGGCCAGGCCCGGCTCGAAGCCGCGCTCCAGCGTGACCACCGCGATGCCCTCGGCCCGCTGCTTGAGCACCTTGTCGGCGATCGGCAGGCCCATCGCGAACGCCGTCGGCGTGCCGTCGCCGTACTCGTTGCCGCGGGTCAGCACCAGTTTGAGCGCCATGTCCTTGCCGCCCGACCAGTTGTTGATCACCGCGTCGACCGCGCGCTCCCAGCCGGCCCGGTCCGGCTCCGGCAGCTCCAACATGGCCGCCGAGCGGTCCAGCCGGTCCAGGTGCGGAACCAGCTCCCTCGGCTTGCCGTCGACCACCAGGATCGTCTCGAACACACCGTCGCCGCGGAGCAGACCGAGGTCGTCCACCCGCAGCAGCGGGGCCTCGGGATCCGCGGTCGTTCCGTCCAGGAAGGCCAGCACGCGCATGGGTCGAGCCTACTCACGCCCGCGCGGCCTATTCTGGGGGTGTGGAGACCGTGAGCCCCGAGGAGGCCGCGCGGCTGCGCCGCACGCTGCACGAGCGCGGGCTGCGGATGACCCCTCAGCGACAGCTGGTGCTGGACGCCGTCCGTGAGCTCGAGCACGCGACGCCCGAGCAGATCTGCCAGCGGGTGCAGCGCGTGACGCCGACCGTCAACATCACCACCGTCTACCGGACCCTTGAGCTGCTGGAGAAGCTGCGCCTGGTCCGGCACACCCATCTCGGCCATGGCGCGCCGTCCTACTCCGTCGAGGAGCACGAGCACGTGCACCTCGTCTGCCACAACTGCGGGCAGGTCGACGAGGTGCCGTGCGACCTGCTGGACGACCTGGCCAGCCGGCTCAGCCGGGGTCGTGGCTTCCAGCTCGACGCCAGCCATCTCGCGCTGTCGGGTCTCTGCCGCAACTGCGCCGCTTCTTCTGAGGAGACTTCGTGAGCGAGCTTGCGCGCGAACCATCGAGCACAGCGACGGTCTTTTCGGTCTCGCTGCCGACGAAGGAGGCAGCGTGACCGCCGTTGACGCCCCCGCCGGTTCTGTCGATGCCGGTGTGCCGTGGCACTACGGCGATCCCTTCGCCGAGCAGCGCTTCGCCGCTCGTTCGGCGGTCGTCGTCGACCGTTCCAACCGCGAGGTCATCGCCGTGCCCGGCGCGGACCGGCTGACCTGGCTGCACAACCTGACCAGCCAGCACGTGCTCAACCTCCGTGACGGCGAGACCACCGAGCTGTTGGTGCTCGACATTCAGGGCCGGGTCGAGCACCATGCCGTGCTCACCGACTTCGACGGCACCGCGTGGCTCGACGTCGAGCCCGGCACCGGCAAGGCGCTCTTGGCCTACCTGGAGTCCATGAAGTTCTGGTCCAAGGTCGAGCCTCGGGACGCCACGTCCGAGATCGCCGTGCTCTCCGTGGTCGGTCCGGCGACTCCGTCGTTGGTCACCTTCGGCGGCCTGGTCCGTCCCATGCCGTGGGGCGCCGACCTGCTCGTGCCCCGGGCGTCGAAGGACGCCGAGTTCACCCGATTGGTTGACGCCGGCGCCCGCCCCGCCGGTTCGTTGGCCTTCGAGGCCCTCCGCGTCGAGCTACTGCGCCCCCGTCTCGGCGTCGACACCGACGACCGCACCATTCCGCACGAGGCCCGGTGGATCGGCACCGCCGTGCACCTCAACAAGGGCTGCTACCGAGGTCAGGAGACCGTCTCCAAGGTCGAGAACGTCGGCCGCCCGCCGCGACGGCTGCTGCTCCTCCACCTCGACGGTTCGTTGGACGCCCTGCCCGAGACCGGCGACCCCGTCACCCTCGACGGCAAGGTCGTCGGCCGCATCGGCTCCGCCGTCCGCCACCACGAACTCGGGCCCATCGCCCTGGCCTTGATCAAGCGCTCGGTCCCCTTGGACGCCGCCCTGCTCGCCGGTCCCGCCGAGGAGCCGGTGGCCGCCTCCATCGACCCCGACTCCGTGCCGCCGGACAACGCCGCCCTGGGCCGCGAAGCCGTCCGCAACCTGGGGCGATAGGCACTTGTCCACAGCCCCCGAGTTATCCACATCTGGATCTTCCCCATCCCTCCGGCACCCCCATCGCCGATAGAATGGGCCTGGGGTCGCCCCCCAGGGTTGGGTCGGGGGCTGCGGTTCCCGTAGGGCCGCGCCGCTGTTGATTTTGCGTAGTTGTTGGGGTTCAGCGGGAAATCTTCCGTCCAACGGGACCGGCGTGCGAGGATCGGGGCATGTCAGCGTCGACTTCGCCCGGCACCCTGATCACTGTGGCCCCGACGGGGGCCGAGCATGCCAAGGCCGATGTGCCGAATCTGCCGGTGACCCTGGACGAGCTGGTGAGCACGGCCAAGGACTGTGAGCGGGTGGGCGCGTCGATGATCCACGTGCACATCCGGGGCACGGACACGAAGCCGACGCTGGACCTGGGGCTGCTGAAGGCGACGGTGTCGGCGCTGCGGGCGGAGACGGACCTCGTGGTGCAGCTGTCCACCGGGGGCGCGGTGACGGACCCGGAGGAGAACCGGCTGCGGGTGCTCGAAGCCGGACCGGACTCCGCTTCCTGCACGATGGGCACGGTGAACTTCGGCGACGACGTGTTCATGAACCGCTGGGAGTTCGTCGTCGAGCTGCACAAGCGGATGCAGGACCGGGGCATCGTGCCGGAGTACGAGATCTTCGACCTCGGGCAGCTGACCAGCTTGCAGCGGCTGCTGGACCAACACGGTCTGCCTGCGGGTGGGCACGTGCACGTGGACCTGGTGATGGGCGTGCCGGGAGGCATGCCGGGCGACACGGAGACGCTGGCGGCGGCGCTGCGGGTGATCCCGGACGGCGCGACGTTCTCGGCGACCGGGATCGGCCGCTCGTCCATACCGGTGATGTTCGCGGCGCTCTCCGCGGGCGGGCATCTGCGCGTCGGGATGGAGGACACGATCTCCTACGCCCGGGGCGAGCGGGTCCGGGACAACGCTCAGCTGGTGGCCAGGGCCAGTGGCCTCGCCCGGATAGCCCAGCGCCCCCCGATGGCCGCGGACGAGGTCCGCAAGCTGCTCGGAGTGCAACGGTCCGGTTGAAACCGACTCCTAGGTGTTGGCGGGTGACGCCCACGTGCTTCAGGATGGCGTTGTGATCGAGGTCCGTCCTGGCGGGCGGCGGCGCATCGACCGGGTGCTCGCTCCGGACTACACGACCGGGGTCGAGCAGCGTCCGCTCGATGAGGTCCGCGCGCTGCGCGATGAGACGGCGCAGGAGGAGACCGACCTGTCCTACCTGCGTCGGCTGCTCCACGCCCGTATCGACATCGTGAAGGCGGAACAGCAGCGCAGAGTCGAGGGCGGCGGCGCCTCCGTGGTGGACCGCCTGGTCTCGATCCTGTCCGAGAACGCGGTCGGCCCGGCCACCGGTCTCGGCCGCTATCAGACGATGGAGCCGTCCCGGGCCGAGGCGCACCGCCGGCACGTCGAGGCCCTGGTCTCGGACGTGGACCTGTCGGACGTGGCCTCCCTGTCGGACGAGAAGCTGGACCAGGCCCGGCAGGCCTTCGTGGCCGAGGAGGCCTCGGTGTCGGCCCGCCGCCGCGAGGTGCAGACGGTGATGGATCGGCTCAACGCCGAGATCGCCGGCCGCTACCAGCGCGGCAGCGCCTCGGTCGACGAGCTGCTGGCCAACGAGCGCACCCCCCGCGACGCCGAGTAGTCACCCCGAGTGCCGGCGAGACCCCGCCAGCACTCCGCCCGATCGCCCGCACGAATACGGCTCGGCCCCGCCGGTGCTTCGCACGGTTGGCGGATTTTTCGAGGGCCGCCCCCAACGCGCCCCACCACCTACACCGACGCGGTCCTCGAAAAATCCGGCAAGGGCGAGGCACCGGCCCCACAGGGGCCGAGCCCGCGACGCCGAAGGCGGCGCAATTCAGCACAGCCGTTCCTTGCCGGCTAGTTCGCCCCAGAAGTCGCGGAGCTGCTCGTAGCGGGAGGCGACCTCGTCGGCGTTGCCGGACTCCATGGCGTCGACGATGGCGTGCACGTCCTGAGCCGAGGTGTCCTCGAGCAGCGTCTCGTCGTCCAGCAGCTGCACCAGGCCGCCGTAGTCGAGCTCGACGGCGGAGTGCGGGTGGAAGTGCTCCAGCCACCGCCCGGTGTCCTTGAGCACCCGGGCCGGACCGTTGTCGCCGAGGGACTCGCGGACCACGGCGTGCGCCCTGGCGACCCGACGGCGGGCGTCGGCCATGGCGATCCGCCACGCGACCTGCCGTTCCCCGTCCGCACGCGGCGCGAGGATGACGTGCCGGCTGGCCGGGTCGACGAGGGAGAACCACGGCAGCGGCACGGTCCACGTGGTGGAGACCACATGCACCGCCCCGCCGTGCAGCTCGGCCATGACCGCGCCGGCCCGGGTACGGGCGATGTCGGCCGGGATGGTCAGGGCGGCCGCCTTCAACACGCCCGAAGAGGTGCTCAGGAAGCCCACCAGGGCCGCGGCGGAGCGGGGGCGCAGGTCCAGCGGGCAGACCAACGGCCCGGGGCCCACGGCGGCGCTGTCACTGGTCGGCACCTCGGCCGGATCGAGCACCAGCACGTCGAGCGGGGCGTTGGGGGCCGGCCGGCCGTCGGACAGTTCGCCCGGCAGCAGCCGCGGCGGCGTGGCCAGCTGTGATCGGAGCCACAGTTCGCGCTCCCGGTCGCCGGCCTCCGCCCGGCTCAGCGGGCCGTCGGCGACGGCCTGACGCAACCGGTCGGCCAACTCAGCGTCGAAGGCCGACAACGGTTCGTACACTCGAAGGTAAGCGGAGAACGGGCGGGGCACACCGGAATCGTGCCACGATCGGCGGCCCGACCGGGCGTCGGTGAGGTGTCGCGCGGTCCACAGGCAAGCCGCGTCGCATCGAACCCCGTCGACACGGTACGGTAGTTGCCAGGAACCAGTTGTCGTGACGAGTGGGGCCGCCGATTCCCCCGGCCGCCCCCGTCCCTGTGCGAGGGGGTCGAGCCATGGGGCGCGGCCGAGCGAAGGCCAAGCAAACGAAGGTGGCCCGAGAGCTCAAGTACAGCTCCC
>DATJJB010000612.1:0-5350 GCA_035492655.1 Kutzneria sp.
GATCGAGACTAGTACAAACTGGCATTCAATCCAGTTCAACCATCTCAAAGGAACCCACTAAGGGGTTATTCATTCAAGTACTGGCTATTACAGTACGCTGTTGAGTTCTCAAAGAACACACGCACACCATCTCGCGCCGCAGTTTCTTGCGGTTTGATCCGGGGCTTTGGTGTTTCAAAGCTTATCCGGTCTGGATTTTCCCTGTCAAATCGGCTCTGAGAGTCGAACTTTCTGGGTTCCAGGCCCGGCGGTCGCACACTCTACCACGTTCTCACGGGAGCTTGTTTCGCGACCTAGGATCTTGGTGTCTTCGCTCGTCCTCGCCGGCCCTTGCGGTCCGGGGCGAGTCCGTGTTGCGCTGACAGAGAGAAAGTTACTCAGGTCGATCACCGAAGTCAAATCGCCTGGTCAGCGCGGTTAACAGCCGGCATCGGACCTGATCAGACGCCCTTGCCCCGCGGCCGCAGCCACAACGTGGAGCTCCGGGAGTCAGTGGCCTCCAACACTTCCTCCGGGCTGACCGCCCGTTGCAGGTGCACCGGCACCAGGTCGTAGCCCCAGGTGCGGAACTCCCGCAGCGCGGTGATCGGGTCATCACCCAGATCGGTGATCGCCGACGGGGAGAACGCGCACAACACGTGCGGGCGATCCCTGCGCAGCAGGCGAACCAGGCCGCCGAGGGCGCGGTGTTCCCGTCCCGGCGCGTCCACCTTCACCACCGACAACCGCATGCCGGCCAGGCTGGGGATGTTCTCCAGCTCCTTGTCCAGCCGCACGCCGCGAACCGAGCCGCCCAGCTCGACGGGCTTGTTCTCGTCCATCGGCTCGATGATCGGCGCGCCGCCGGCGAACTGCGGCGAGCCGGCCTGGTTCTGTGCCGGCGCCGCGCCGGCGTGCACGGGCGTGCCGGGATTCGGCCGCACCGACACCCCGCCGGTCAGCGCGGGCTCGGCCACCAGGTCCGCCGCCTGGTCCCATGCCGCGCCTTCGACGACGACCAGCCGGTCGGCGATCTGCGGCGACAGGTTCACGCTCACGTTGTGCCGCAGCAGGCGCCGCACCGAGTCGCTCGGCTCCACGGCGACCACGGCTCCACTGGTGCCGAGCATGCTCAACACCCTGATCGTGTGATACCCGACATGGGCACCGACGTCGACGAACACACCGTCCGGCTCGACCAGCGAGTCGATCAGCCCGGACAGCTCCGGCTCCCACACCCCGTTGCTCGACAGCAGCGGCAGCATGAGGGCGTCCTCGGACGGCAGCCGCAGCAGGCCCACGTCGCAGAGCACGAGCGAACTCGACACTCCCTCGACTGCGCCGCCATGCCGTTCGTGCTCACGCACCACCACGCGCCGCAGCGCGTCGGACGTGTGCAGCGCCTGGTCCGCGGACCGCAGCCCCGACTCCAACCGGCCGTCGCGCTCGCGCAGGTTCTCCGCGACCTTCGACTCCAGGGCGTCGATCCGGTCCAGCGTCTTGTCCAGCATCAACGTCAGCCGGTCGAGCCGGTCGGCCAGCGTGTCCATCTGCTTGGTCCGCTTGCCGGCCTCGGCCACCAGCGCGTCTTCCAGCTCGCGCATCCGCCGCCCCTGGCCGGCCAGGTCGGCCGTCACCCGCACCACACCGTCGTCGGTGTTGACGAGCTGGTCGCCCAGCTGCGAGTGCCGGTCCACGAGCCGTTCGAAGTCGGCGCGCAGGCCCTCCAGCTCGACCAGGCCGCCGACCTCACGGATCTCGTCCTGCCGGCGGTGCAGTTCGCCGGCGGTGCGCTCGATGCCGTCGAGCACGGTGCCGAGCACGTCACGCAGGTGGTTGTCGTAGTGGTTGAGGACGCGAAGCACGCCCTTGCGCAGCGCCGGCGCCAACGGCATCCGGCTGGCCACGTCGACGTCGGGCTGCCGCAGCAGCGCGTGCTTGGCCGAGTGCAGCGGGCCGAGCGGGTCGGTGTCGTTGCCGGTGCGGGAGGCCGAGCGCCGCGCGCGCCACGTGCGGTAGGCGTGCTCGACGCGCTCCTTCAGCTGGTCGGCCACCTTGGGCAGGGAGTACGCGCGCAGCAGGTGCCAGCGGCCGGTCCGCGACAGCCGGTCCGCGGCCTCGGGGTCGTCGGCGACTTCGCGCAGCAGCTTGGACGCCACCTCGATGTCCGGCTCGGTGCCGCCGTGATGGCACGGCACGAGCACGGCGCTGTCGTTGTCGAACAGCTCCGTGACGACGCCGTGCGCGCTGGCGATCACCGGCACGCCACGGGCAGCCGCCTCGGTGAGACCCCACGCGAGCAGGTCGGAACCGCCGCCACGGTGCAGCGACAGCGCCCAGTCGGCGGCGTCGAGCAGGAACGGCAGACTGATCGGGTCCTCGACCAGGCGAATCCGAGGATCCGTCGCGGTCGCCAGGCGGAGCCGCTCGGCGGCCTCGGGATGGTCGGCCGAGCCCGAGACGGCGAGCAGCAGCAGCACGTCCTGCCGGTCCGGGAAGGCGGCGAGGAAGGCCGACACCGCGCCGAGGGCGTTGCCGACACGCTCGGCGGCGTGATCGACGACGGTGGCGAAGACCACTTCGTCGCCGATCTTGTGCGCCGACCGGGACGAGGCCCGGGCCGCGTCCTCACGGGCCGGGCGGTCGAGCACCGGCAGCGTGATCGTGCGCACCGGCACGGTCGTCGTCTGTTCCAGGGCCAGACGCGTCGTCTCGGAGGTGACCCACACCTCGTTGGGCTCGGTCGGGCCGCCGATCGGGCCGGGGCCGGTGCGCACGGCGACGACGTAGCGCTCGGCCGGAGCCGAGACTTCGTCATCACAGAGCAGCACGACCGGGTAGCCGGGCTCGGTCGTCGCCGGCAGGCCCGAGGACCGCGCGGACGCGGCGACCAGGTCCGCGACCCAGCCGCTACCCAGCACGGAGACGCCGAGCTGTGCCAGCAACGCGGTCTCGCCACCAGGGCGCTTCGGCACGGCGTCGAGATGGACGCGGCCGCTCGCAACACCGGGGCCGGCGCACCACTCGCGGAAGACCTGGCTGTCCGCGCCGAACGGCTCCTCGAACTGCCCCCGCAGCGCGGGGTCGTCCTGCCACACCGCCAACGCCCACCGCGTGGAGCCGGGCAGGCCGTCGACCTCCTCGGCCGCCCACGCGACGAACTCATGCTGCGCGGCACCGAAGGCCGGCGCCGGCGGCAGTTCGCCCGCGCGGTCGGCGGCGAGCAATGCCCGGCGGTACTCCGCGCGCAGCCCGGTAGGCAGGCTCGTGCCGTCGGCCAGCTGCCCGAAGCCGTACTCGGAGCGTTCCTGGCCGAGGCCGTGTCGGACAAGCTCGTTGCGGTACGTCGTGCAGAGCTCGGCCAGCAGCGGGTGCTCGGACAGCAGCACGCGGGGCCGCTCGGTGACGTCCGTGGACAGCAGCCACGGCCGCATCGGGTCGAAGCCGGTGAAGTGCACGGTGCGCAGCGCGCGGCCGTCGATCTGGAGTTCACCGTCGGCCTCGGTGAGCTGGCGCTGTCCGGCGTTCCACACCGACAGGCCGATACCCGGGTCGCGCAGCACCTCGTGGTCGACCAGCGCCGGGGCGCTGTCGAGGAAGGTCGCGCCGGTCTCCGGCGCCTGCCGGACCGTGTCGAACCAGGTGTGCAGGAACGCCTCGGCACCGGGGGCCACCGCGACGAAGCCGCCGTCGTACACGCCGGCGGCGGCCAATTCCTCCGGAGTGGGGCGCATGCCGTCGTCAGACAGCGGCCGCAGCACGCGCGGCGCCAACACCAGCGGCTTACGGGCCAGCGCGGGCCCGACCTGGTCGGCGATCGAGCCGATGACGTGCACCGTCGGGTCGAGGTAGAGCACGGGACCGCGGTCGGCCAGCAGGCGTTCCAGCAGTCGCGGCCGCAGGACGGCGCAGAGCTGCTCGGCCGTGCAGGCGGTGGCCAGTTCGGCCAGCTCACGGTCGCCGATGCCGATGTCGGCCGGCGCCAACACACCCTGGCCGGTGGTCGTCGGATCGGCGTCGACGATGAGCGCCACGAAGCGGCCGTTGCCGTGCACGGTCAGGAAAGCCGCGCCCAGCGTGCGGACCGCGGGCAGCTGCGCCTTCGTCGCCACTGTGCAGGCGCTCAGCACCGGCTGCTCGGGAAGTGCGATCGACGGCGGCACATCCGGCCCGCTCGCACCGGCGGGACCGAAGCCGACCCGGACCACCGGGGTGCTGGGCTCGTCGGCGGGTAGGCCTGTGGCAGGGACGTCAGTCACGGGCACAACCTAGCCCGATCCCGCGTCGGGTCGAAGTAATGCGAGGCGTCGATCGCCGACCCGCTGCCCGCGCCGGCACGCGCCGGGTCCGGCCGCGCGGCGCAGCACGCCGCGCTGGCCAGCCCGAACGCGCCGGAATTGATCAACATCCTGACATCGGACGCCGTACCGCGATGAACGACACGCCGACAACGTCAGAGGATGGGCAGGAAGGTGCTCAGCTCGAACGGCGTGACCTTGCTCCGGTAGGAGTCCCACTCGGCCCGCTTGTTGCGCAGGAAGAACTCGTACACGTGCTCGCCGAGCGTCTCGGCCAGCAGCTCGGAGTGCTCCATCTCGCGCAACGCCTCGCCGAGGTTCTGCGGCAGGCTCGTGTAACCGGCCGCGCGCCGCTCGGACTCGGTCAGCGACCAGACGTCGTCCTCGGCCGCCGGCGGCAGCTCGTAGCCCTCCTGCACGCCCTTGAGCCCGGCGGCGATGATCACCGCGTAGGCCAGGTACGGGTTGCAGGCTGAGTCCAGGCTGCGCACCTCGACCCGGCGCGAGGAGGCCTTGCCCGGGGAGTACATCGGCACCCGGACCAGCGCGGACCGGTTGGCGTGGCCCCAGCAGACCGCGGTCGGGGCCTCGCCGCCGACGATCAGCCGCTTGTAGGAGTTGACGAACTGGTTGGTCACGCCGCTGATCTCACGGGCGTGCTTGAGCAGGCCGGCCACGAACGCCTTGCCGGTGGCGGACAGCTCGTACGGGTCCTCGGCGTCGTAGAACGCGTTGCCGTCGCCCTCGAACAGGCTGACGTGCGTGTGCATGCCCGAACCCGGCTGGTCGGTGAACGGCTTGGGCATGAAGGAGGCCCGCACGCCCTGCGTGATCGCCACCTCCTTGACCACGTAGCGGAACGTCATCACGTTGTCGGCCATGGTCAGCGCGTCGGCGTAGCGCAGGTCGATCTCCTGCTGGCCGGGCGCGTTCTCGTGGTGGCTGAACTCCACCGAGATGCCCATCGCCTCCAGCGCCTCGATGGCGTGCCGGCGGAAGTGCGGCGCGGTGTCGTGGCTGGCCTGGTCGAAGAAGCCGCCGTTGTCGGCCGGCACCGGCTCGCTGCCGTCGTT
>DATJJB010000613.1:0-12946 GCA_035492655.1 Kutzneria sp.
TGCCGGCGTTCGCCGGCACCTTCACCGCGACCAACAATCTGGGGCTGCCGGCCCTGCCGGGGCTCGGGTCGGCGGCGAAGTTCCTCGGCAACGGCACGACCAGCGCCCAGGTGTGGACCGACGGCCACGGCAAGGGCCGGCTGGCGCTGCCCGGCGGCACCTCCGAGGAAACCCTCGTGTTCGACGGCACCACGATGTGGGACTGGACCTCGGCCAACAACACCGTGCACAAGAGCACGGCCGAGAAGGGCAAGGAGCACCCGCAGCGCCCGACCGACGGCGAGGTCGCCACCGACCCGGCGCAGGCGGCCAAGCAGATCATCGGCCTGATCAGCAAGGACAGCACGGTCAAGGTGGACGGCACCGCGACCGTCGCCGGCCGCTCGGCCTACGAGCTGGTGCTCGCGCCCAAGCCGTCCGAGCGCACGATGCTGCGTGCGGTGCGCATCGCCATCGACTCGGAGACGAAGATCCCGCTGCAGGTGAGCGTGTTCGCCAACGGCAACAGCCAGCCGGTGGCCCAGGTCGGTTTCGCCAAGCTGGCGATCGGCCAGCAGGACCCGGCGCTGTTCACCTTCACGCCGCCGGCCAACGCCAAGGTCGTCACCGGCACCGCCGACGAGGCCAAGCAGAAGGCCGGCGAGACGGCCAAGGACCTGCCCAAGCCGACGATCGTCGGCAGCGGCTGGGACACCGTGCTGGTGGAGAAGCTGCCGGACGGCCTGCTGGGCGCCAAGTCGGCCACCACCAAGGGCGGCCAGAGCATCGACCCGTCGAAGCTGTTGAGCCAGCTGGGCAAGCGCGTCAGCGGCCCGTGGGGTTCCGGCTACCAGATCAGCACCGCGGTCGGCACCGCGCTGATCCTCGACGACGGCCGTGTCGCCGTCGGCGCCGTCCCGCAGCAGGTTCTGGTCGACGCCCTGGCGAGCGTGAAGTGACCAGCACCTCCCTCGTGGAGCCGGGGGTGGGGGCGGCGCTGGCCGCCCCCGCCCTCGCGGCGCGGACTCGGGGACTGCGCAAGACGTACGGCAGCACCGTCGCCGTCGACCAGGTCGACCTGGACGTGCCCGAGGGCGCGGTGCTGGGCATGTTGGGGCCCAACGGTTCCGGCAAGACCACCACCATCCGGATGCTGCTCGGCCTGGTGCAGCCGACGGCCGGCTCGGTCGAGCTGCTGGGCCATCCGATGCCCGGCGGCGCCCAGACCACGCTGCCGCACGTCGGCGCTTTGGTTGAGGGGCCAGGGTTTCACCCCTTCCTGTCGGGCCGGGAGAACCTGCGCCGGGTCGCCGCCGCCGAGCCGCTGATGGCCACGCCGGCCATCGCGTCGTCGGTGTCGGAGGCGCTGGAACGGGTCGGACTGACCGACGCCGCCGACCGCCGGTACCGCGGCTATTCGCTGGGCATGAAGCAGCGGCTGGGGCTGGCCGCCGTGCTGCTGCTGCCGCGGCGGCTGGTCGTGCTGGACGAGCCGACCAACGGCCTCGACCCGGCCGGCACGCGGGAGATCCGGCGGGTCATCGCCGAGTTGCACGCCGCCGGCACGACCGTGCTCGTCAGCTCGCACCTGCTGGCCGAGATCGAGGCCACCTGCACGCACGTCGCCGTGCTGCACAAGGGATCCGTCGTCGCCCAGGGCGAGTTGGCCGAGCTGCTCGAAGCCGGCGCGCCGGCGCTGATCGTGTCCACTCCGGACGTCGAGCAGTCGTTGGACTCGTTGCGGAACAACGGCATCGCCGCTCGGTCCACTGAGGACGGCCTGTTCGTCGAGCTGATCGGCACCACCGCGCCCAAGGTGGTCAAGGTGCTGGTCGAGGCCGGCGTCGAGGTGCACGAGGTGCGTCGCCGTCGTACCGGGTTGGAGGAGCTGTTCGCGCAGCTCACCGAGGGGGAAACGCAATGACCGCCGCCGTTCTCGACCGCCCCGCGCTGGATCGTCCGCTGCGGGCTCCGCTGGGCCGGCTGCTCATGTCCGAGCTGCGGTGGATCCTTCGGCGACCGCGCACCATCATCGCCATCGTGTTGCTGTCGCTGGTGCCGGTGCTCATCGGCGTCGGCACCGTCATCGCCGGCCGGGCCGGTGTCGGCCCCGGCAGTGCCAACGGTCCCAATTCGCTGTTCACCACCCTCATCGGCAACGGTTTCGTGCTGCCGATCCTGTCGCTGACGCTGCTGCTGGCAATGCTGCTTCCGTTGCTCGGCGCCATGTCCGCCGCCGACGCGTTGGCCGGCGAGGCCAACCACGGCACGCTGCGCGGCCTGCTCGTCGCGCCCGTCAGCCGGGCCCGACTGCTCGGCGTCAAGGCGTTCGGCGTCGGCACGGTGGTGTTCATCGCGACCGTGGCCATCGCACTGGTCGGCCTGGTCACCGGCGTCGTGCTGGTCGGCACCGACGGGCTGATCACCTTGTCCGGCAACACCCTGAACTTCGGCGACGCCCTGGCCCGGATCGGCATCGCCGTGCTCTGGGTCACCTTCCAGGTGTGGGCCGTCTCCGCCATCGCCCTGGCCGTGTCGGCCTTCACCGAGCACCCGCTGGTCGTCATGGCCGCCACCCTCGCCGGGGCGCTGGTGTTCGCCATCCTCACGGTCATCCCCCAGCTGGACTGGCTCCAGCCGTACCTGCTGACCACCGGTTGGCCCTCGCTGACCGACGTGCTGCGCGACCCCATGCCGTGGGACGGCTTGATCGACAGCACCCTCAAGGCCGCCTGCTACCTGGTCATCGGCCTCTCGGTGGCCTACGCCCGGCTGGCCGGCAAGGACGGCTGACAACAGGTTTATCCACAGGCAGTCGCCGAAACGACCCGCCGGCGGAGTTGTCCACAGCCAGCCGCCATCAGAGATCAACTCCCCGTCACCCCAGGTAGGATGGCTTCGGGGCGGCCTCCCCGGGAGTGGTGGGGGCTGTTCTTCGGCCGGTTGTCCCCCGCCGGAGCTACACCGAAGTGAGCTCCCGGCGGGGATTCGCCCGGGTCCGTCTCCTTCTACTTTTGCCGCATGAATCCCGCGCGTCTGGTTGTCGTCGCCAACATCGTCTTCGTCGCCGCCTGGCTGCTCGCCGCGGCCTGGCAGGGCCCGAACTACAGCGTCGTCGCGCACACCATCAGCGACATGTACGCCGACGGCGCGCCGGGCGCGTGGTTCCTCGTGCTGACGTTCACGTTGTGCGGCGCGGCGGTGCTGCTGTTCGCGTTCCGCTCGCTGTGGCCGGCCCTGAAAGCAGCCGGCTGGCCGGCCCGGGTGGGCGTGATCCTGTTGGGGCTGTCCATCTTCGGGCTCGGCGACCTGCTGTCCGTGTTCGAACAGCAGGGCTGCCGCCTGGCCGACCCGGGCTGCACGCCCGAGGCCCAGGCGGCAACCTTCGGCGGCGCGGCCGACGCCACGCTGAGCACCTTCGGCGCGTTTGCCCTGCCGGTGTGCGGGGTTCTGCTCGCCGTGGCGATGAAGCGGTTGCCGCAGTGGCGGTCCTGGTTCCGTCCGACGCTGTTCGCGGCCGTCGGTCTCCTCGCACTGCTGCTGTTGGACGGCGTTCTCGGCGGCGTCGGGGCCGGTGGCATCGGCGAACGGCTGTTCGCCCTCGGCGGCGCCGCCTGGATCACCGTGCTGGGTGTCGGTGTGCTTCGCCGGACTACAGTCGCGTGATGCTCCGACAGGTGCTCGTGTGGTGGCGGGCGCGGGCAATCCTCACCCAGGACGGCATCTTCGCCCTCACCCTGGCCGCGCTGGCCTTCGCGCCCGGCCTGGTCGACAACGGCACCGACCTGGCCGAATTCCCGCACCGCCCGTTCGACGCCGTCGGCATCACGCTGGGGCTGGCCCAGTGCCTGCCGCTGGTGCTGCGCCGAACGGCCCCGCAGCTGTGTTTCCCGTTGGTGGTGGCCGCGTTCGTCACCGACCAGCTGCTGGGCTATCCACCGAGTTTCGGCAGCGAGGGCCTGCTGGTTGTGCTCTACACCGCCGGTGCCTACCTCGCCGGCCGGTGGATGCTGGTCGTCGGCCTGCCCTTGTACGTGGCGTTCTGCGTTGTGCTGCACACGATGGGCTCGCCCGAGCAGCCGGCCCAGTACGTGTCGTTCTTCCTGATGATGGCCGTGTGCTGGGCGGCCGGCCGGTGGATGCGGTCCTGGCGGGCCGGTGTCGAGGCGCGGCGGATCCACAGCGCGCAGCTGGCCGTCGCCGAGGAACGGGCCCGGATCGCCCGCGAGCTGCACGACGTCGTGACCCATCACGTGACCGCCATGGTCGTGCAGTCCGACGCCGCCCAGTACCTGATCGCCTCGGCCCCGGACCGCGCCGCCGACG
This sequence comes from Kutzneria sp., assembly GCA_035492655.1. GTDB lineage: Bacteria > Actinomycetota > Actinomycetes > Mycobacteriales > Pseudonocardiaceae > Kutzneria. The sequence continues at coordinate 4,306 of DATJJB010000613.1, forward strand.
GGCTGGCCGCGATCGGCGACACCGGCCGGCGGGCGCTGGCCGAGCTCCGCACCCTGCTCGACGTGCTGGACCGGGCGCCGCTGTCGGTCGACCAGCTGGTGGAGCAGGTCCGATCGACCGGGCAGCCGGTCGAGTTCGGGGTGACCGGAACCCGGCCTTCGGACGCCCCCGACGGTGTCATGCTTGCCGTGTACCGGGTGGTGCAGGAGGCGCTGACCAATGCCGTCAAACACGCGCCCGGCCGGCGAACCGTGGTGCAGCTCGACTACGCGGAGGACGACGTCACCGTGCGTGTGGTGAACGAACCGGGAGCCGGCCGGTCCGATCTGGGCAGTGGCCGAGGCCTCGCCGGGCTGCGGGCCCGGGTGGCCGCGGTCGGCGGCTCGCTGTCGGCCGCGCTCGGGGAAGACGGATTCGAGGTGCGGGCTTGTCTGCCGCTGCGGTGATCAGGGTGCTGGTCTGCGACGACCAGGAACTCGTCCGCGCCGGCTACGCCACCATTCTCGCCGCGCAGCCCGACATCGAGGTCGTCGGCGAGGTCGGCGACGGCCGGGCGGCGGTGACGCAGGCCCAGCGGCTGCGGCCGGACGTGGTCGTGATGGACGTCCGGATGCCGCTGCTGACCGGCATCGAGGCCACCCGGCTGCTCGCCGGCCCCGGCGTGCCCGACCCGGTGAAGATCCTCGTCGTCACCACGTTCAACCTCGACGAGTACGTGTACGACGCGCTCCGCGCCGGGGCCAGCGGCTTCCTGCTCAAGGATGCCCGCCCGGCCGACCTGATCGCCGCCGTGCGCACGGTCGCGGGCGGCGAGTCGTTGCTCGCGCCCGCCGTCACCCGGCAGCTCATCGGCCGCTTCGCCGACCGGGTCCGGCCGGTGCGGGGATCGATCGACGCGTTGGCGCGCCGGGAGGTCGAGGTGCTCAAGCTGATCGCCGCCGGCCTGTCCAACGCCGAGATCGCGGCCAGCCTGGTGATCAGCCCGGAGACCGTGAAGACCCACGTGTCCCGGATCCTGGCCAAACTCGGCCTGCGCGACCGGGTGCAGGCCGTGGTGTTCGCCTACCGCTCCGGGCTCTGCTAGCCGCGCTACCCGAGTCCTGCTCCATCGGTGCCGCCAGGAGTCACCTTGCTGTCAGCAGCTCCAGCTGGCTCTTGAGGCGATCCGCGTCCTCGCTGCGGTGCTGCGCCCGGTACAGCTTCAGCGCCTGCCGCCAGGCGCCCCGGGCCCGGTTGTGCTGGTCGAGCGCGCGGTACGTCTGCCCGAGCCGCTCAAGGGTCTCGGCAGCGGCGTAGGTGTCGCCGAGCTCCTGCCGCAGCTCGAAAGCCCGCTGGTAGTGGCCGAGCGCCTCGGTGTGGCCGACCGCGTCGGCCAGGCGGCCGAGACTGTCGAGAATCGTCGCTTCGCCCGGCCGGTAGCGGTGTGCGCTGAACAGGCTCAGCGCTGGTTCGTACGAGCGCCGCGCGAGATCGAAATCGCCGAGCCGGACGGCGAAGTTGCCGATCAGGTTCAACGCGAACGCCTCGCGCAACGGGGCACGGATGGCGCGGTAGATACGCAGCGCGGCCGCCGCGTGGCGCAGCGCCTCGGCGGTGTCGCCCTGATGCCCCCATGCCTGGGCCGCCGCGTGGTGGGCGGCGGCCTTGTGGGCGAGGCTGTCGGTCTCGCCGGCGAAGTGGATCGCGTCGGCCACGAGTCTGAGCGCCTGCTGGTGCACGCCCAGCCGCGAATACGCGTAGCCGAGCATCTGGTGCACGATCGCCTTCGCGGCCGGCTCGTCGATGCCGTCGACCGCCTCGTGGGCCAGCCGCCAGATCGCCAGGTCGTGGTGCAGGTGCCCGCGCCACCAGTGATGGGCGTGCTGAATCCAGGCGAGCTGCCAGACGTGCTGTCGCCAACCCTCGCGATGCGCGAACTCCTGCACGGCCACCAGTTGCGAATGCTCGACCTCGAACCACTCCATCGCCGCCGACCGGCTCAGCAGCACCGCCGGCCGGACACCACTGGACGCCGGCTCGATGTCCACCGGCTGGCTGTCCGGATCGAGCAGCTGGTCCGCGGCATGACCGGTGTGCAGGTAGAAATCGACCAGCCGGCGCAGCCCGGCCTCCGGTCCCGGCCGGGACTGCCGCGCCTGCTGGCCGCCGTACAGCCGGATCAGGTCGTGCACCCGGAACCGGCCCGGAACATGTTCCTGCACAAGGGAAACCCGTTCCAGCTCACGCAGTATGACCGCGGTGTGCTCGGACGACCGGCCGACCAGGCTGGCCACCGCCGGCAGGCTGAGATCCTGCCCCGGGGCCAGGCACATCAGCAGGAACGTCTCGGCCTCACGGTCGGTGAGCGCGGCGTAGGACCACGAGAACACCGCGGACAGACTGGTGGCCGGATCGTGCTCGTCCAGGACGCCGAGCCGGGTCGCCGCATCACGCAACTCCTCGGCCAGGCGGGTCAGCGTGAAGCGGGGGTGGGCGGTGGCCCGGCCCGCCACCACACCCAGCGCCAGCGGCAGACCAGCGCAGCTGTCCAGCAGCTCGGCGACCGCCGCCGGTTCGCCGGCCATGCGGTCGCTGCCCAGCCGACGCGTCAGCAACGTGTGCGCCTCGGTCTCCGACAGCACGTCCATCGGCACGAGCTGGGCGTCGTGCTGCACCAGCAGCCCGACCAGCCGGCTCCGGCCGGTGATCACCACCGCGCAACTCGAACTGCCCGGTAACAATGGCGTGACCTGGGCGATGTCCCGCACGTTGTCGAGCAGTACGAGCATTTTGCGGCCGGCGACAAGGCTGCGATACAGACAGGCCATGGCGTCGACGTCGACGGGAATTCGTCCGGATTCGACGCCGAGCGCCTGAAGGAAGAAGTGCAGAACGACGTATGCCGTCTTCGGCTCGCCGGCCGCGTCAAAGCCACGCAGGTCGGCAAACAGTTGGCCGTCCGGGAATCGGCCGATGTTCTCGTAGGCCCAGTTCAGCGCCAGCCAGGTCTTCCCGATACCGCCTGCGCCACAGATCATCGCGATACCGGCCCGCGTCAGCGCGGCAGCGAGCTGCCGCGATTCCCGCTCCCGACCTGCGAACATCCGCGGTTGCGGCGGCAGGTGGCCGGGCACCGGCCGGTCGTGGACCGGCTGGTGCAGATGCACGCCGCCATTGATCTCACGGGCCTGCACCACATTGTCGAAACGACCGGAAGCGACGGTGTTCACGGTCGCCGATCCGAACAACTCGTCGATTTCTTTTGGCATCACGCACGCCCGGGCGCCGATGGCGGTCGACACCCGCTCCTTCCCCATGCCCCGACTCCCAAGGACATACGGACGCTACCGGCACCCGACAGCGACTGAAGAGATCTGCGGCGACCAGTCGAAAACGCGCGACAAACGGTCACACCGACTTCGGCCGAGCCGATCGGCGGTGCACAAACCCGCAAATCAGGGAGAAAACGTTTGCGAATTTACGACACCGAAGGGGTCCGAATCACAGTGACGGCCGGGTCAGGTTCAAGCCGGCCGGCCGGTGAGCGCGATGCCGTCCGGATCGAGGGCGAGGCGGATGGCGTCACCAGGCTCGGGCGCGCCGGCCACCGGGGCGATCGCCTCGACCGGGGCGGCGGGCATGCCGTCGCCGCTGAGCTTGACCAGCAGCCGGGCGTGATCACGGCGGTGCAGCCGCTGCACGACCTCGCCGCGCACGACGCCGCCGGGATCGGTACGCAAAGCGTTGGCCCGCAGGCCAAGGAGGACCGTGCCGTCACCGGAGCCGGGCAGGGTGATCTCGCCGAGCGGACTGGTGACCAGGTCGCGCGCGGCTTCGGCCGACACGAAGGTGGTGCAGCCGAGGAAGCCGGCCACGACGTCGTCGGCCGGCCGCCGCCACACCTCGTCCGGCGGTCCGACCTGGCGAATCCGGCCGGCCTGCATCAGCGCGACACGGTCGGCCAGCGTGAAGGCCTCGTCGTGGTCGTGGGTGACGACGAGCGCGGTGGTGCCGGTGGCGCGAAGCAGCGCGGCGAGGTCCACGGCGAGCTGCTCACGCAACGCACGGTCCAAAGCGGACAGTGGTTCGTCGAGAAGAAGCAAGCGGGGCTTGGGAGCAAGGGCGCGGGCCAACGCGACCCGTTGCTGCTCGCCGCCGGACAGCTCGGTGACGCGCCGGTGGCCGTAGCCCGCGAGTCCGACCAGCGCCAGCAGCTCCTCGATCCGTGCTTTCTGCTGGGACTTGTCGACGTGGTGCATGCGCATGCCGAACGCCACATTCGCCGCGACATCCTTGTGCGGGAACAGTTGTCCGTCCTGGAACACCAGTCCGAAGTCCCGACGGTGTACCGCGACGCCGGCCAGATCCGTGCCGTCCCAACGGATCGCGCCGGCGGCCGGTCGCTCCAGGCCGGCAACGGCCCGCAACAGCGTCGACTTGCCGCAGCCGGACGGGCCCAGCAACGCGACGACCTCGCCGTCGGCGACCTTCAGGTCCACATCGGACACTGCCGCGAAGTCGCCGTAGCGCACGGACAAACCCTGTAGCTCCAGTGCCATCAGAACTCCCCAACCGCCGGCGTCAGCCGCTCGATCAGCACGACCGCCAGCACGGTGACCAGCATCAGCACCACGCAGGCCGCGTACGCCATCTCGTTGTTCAGCTCGCCCGGCCGGCTGATCAGCCGCGCGATCGCCACCGGCAGCGTCGGCGCGGCCGGCCGCGCCAGGAAACTCGTCGCGCCGAACTCGCCCAGCGCGACCACGTAGCCGAAACCGGCGGCAGCGATCAGCGACCGCCAGGCCAGCGCCAGGTCGACCTCCCGCCACACGCGCAACGGCCCGGCGCCGAGCGTGCCGGCGGCCTGCCGCAGGCGCTCGTCGACCGCCCGCAGCACCGGCAACACCGTCCGGACGATCAACGGTGTGATCACCAAGGCCTGCGCGAACGGCACCAGCAGCGGCGAGGTGCGCAGGTCGAACGGCAGATCGCCGAGCGTGACCAGATAGCCGAAGCCGACCGTCACCGCCGAGACGCCCAGCGGCAGCATCAGTGCCAGGTCCAACGTCTCGCCCAGCACGGCACGGCCTCGTCGCAGCTGCGAGAGCACTACGGCGGCCGTCACGCCGAGCAGCATCGCGAGAATGGTGGCGTCGGTCGCCGCCTTCACCGAGTTCGACGCCGCCTGCCAGGCCGAGACCTCCAGCGTGCCGTCGGCGCCGGTGCCGGCCAGCGCGCGCCAACCGTCCATTGTGGTCAGTGACTTCGTGATCAGACCGATGATCGGCACCAGCAACGCGATCACGACGACCGCGGCCGCCCCGACCACGATCCATTCGCCGCCGGTCGGCCGCCTTGCCGTCTCGAAGCGACCGCGCAGCTTCAACGCCGTCTCCCGGCGGCGTCGGGCTGCCGCGCCGACCAGCAGCACGGCGATCACGGCCACCACCTGCAAGATCGACAACGCCGCCGCGCCGGGCAGGTCGAACAGGTCGACCGTACGGAGATAGATCTCCGTCTCCAGCGTCCGGTACCGAGCCCCGCCGAGCATCAGCACGACACCGAAACTGGTGGCGCAGAAGAGGAAAACCACCGCCGCGGCCGATCCGACGGCCGGCGCGATCGCCGGCAGCACGACCGAGGTGAACGCCCGCCAGCGCGACGCCCCCAGCGACCGAGCGGCCTCCTCGGCGCGTCGATCGGTGTGCGCCCACAGGCCGCCGACCGTCCGCGCCACCACCGCCACGTTGAAGAACGCGTTGGCCAGCACGATCGACAGCACGCCACCGTCCGGCAGCAACGCGCGAAACGCCAGCCCGACCACGACCGTGGGCAGCACGAACGGCACCAGGATCAGCGTGCGCACCAGGCCGACCCCCGGCAGCTTGCAGCGCGCCAGGACGAACGCCAGCGGCATGCCCATCAGCACCGCCACCAGCGTCGCCGCGGCCGCCTGGCCGAGCGTGAACGCCACCAGCCGCCCGGTGTCGGCGCTGGTCAGGACGTCCAGCACGCCGCTGCCGCCCAGGCCGATGCCGACGATCGACACCACCGGCCAGGCGAAGAACAGCCCCAGGAAACCGACCGGGACCAGGGCGAGCAGCGGCAGAACTAGCCTTGCAGCAGCGTTCGGCACTGCTGCACCCACTTCTCCCGGTTGGCGTCGACCTGGTCCGCCGGCAGCTGCGCCGGCGCGTCCGGCAGCGGGGCCGCCGTCTTCCAGGCGTCCGGCAGCGCCACGCCCTCGCGCGACGGATAGACGTACATGCTGGCCGGCACCTGCTCCTGGAACTTCTGCGAGACCAGGAAGTCCAGCACCTTCTTGGCGTCATCCGGGTTCTTCGCGCCGGCCAGCACGCCCGAGTACTCGACCTGGCGGTAGCAGGTGCTCAGCAAGGCCTTGGTGCGCGGCTTGCCGTCAGAGCCGATCTCGTCGGCCGGCGAGGACGCGTAGGAGACCACCACCGGACGCGGGCCCTTGCCCGACGAGCCGGAGAAGTCCTGCGTGTAGGCCTCGTCCCAGCCCGCGTCGACCTTGACGTCATTGGCCTTCAGCTTGGTCCAGAACGCCGGCCAGCCGTCCGCGCCGAACTGCTTGACCGTGCCCAGCAGGAAGGCCAGGCCCGGCGACGAGGTCGACGGGTCCTCCACGACCGTCTGGCCCTTGTACTTCGGGTCGACCAGGTCGCTGTAGCCGGTCGGGGCCGGCAGGTTGTGCTGCGCGTACCAGCCCGTGTCCACGTTCAGACACACGTCGCCGACGTCGATCGCGGTCAGCCGGTGCGAGTCGTCGAGCTGATAGCGCTGCGGGCCCTTGCTCGCGTCCGGGCTGGTGTAGGGGGCGAAGACGCCCTCCTTCAGCGCCCGGGACGCGAACGTGCTGTCCACTCCGTACGCGAGATCGCCGATCGGGTTCGCCTTGGTCAGCACCAGCTTGTTGGTCAGCGCGCCGGCGTCGCCGTTCGTGCTGACCTTGACCGTGATGCCGGAGGACTTCTGGAAGTCCGCCCACAGCGCCTTGTCCACCGCCCACGAGTCGTGGGTCACCAGGGTCACCGTGTGGTTGGTCGGGGCCTGTTCACCCCCTCCGACCAGCGAACAGCCCGCGAGCGTCATCGCCGCCAGCCCCAGCGCGGCCAGCCGTGCCGTCCCGGTCAAGTGCTCCTCCAGGTGACCTCGTCGCGCGAGGTCGCCCGTACTGCCTCCCTACACCGGCATGACCCGGATCAGGTGCTTACGGTCGAGAGCTCGCCCGCTCTCCTCTCAGCCCGGCTGCACCGGACTCCCGTGGCTCACCCGGAGCTTACGCTGCGTTTCGGCGTGGTCGGGACCACCATGGACGGCATGGTTGCTTTGCTCACCGACGATCAGGTCACCGAGGCACTGGGCCGGCGGCCCCAGTGGCAGCTGGACGGCTCGGCCCTGGTTCGCACCGTGGAACTGGACAGCTTCCCGATGGCCATCCAGGCGGTGAACCGCGTGGCCGAGATCGCCGAGAACGACAACCACCACCCCGACATCGACATCCGCTGGCGGACGCTGGTGTTCCGGCTCTCCACGCACAGCGCCGGCGGCATCACGGCGTTGGACGTGATGCTCGCCGGCGAGATCGACGGGGTGCTGGAGCTGCTCGGTCAGCCCAGCGAGTAGAGCAGGTTCCGGCCCGCCTCCGCGTTTCGCGGCTGGCACAGCACGTCGTAGCGGCGGGCCACCAGCTGGCTCTGCGACACGAAGTCGCGCTTGCCCTTGGTCGAGGCGTAGCTGATCGCGGCGAAGATCATGCTCGAGCCGACACCGGCCAGCAGGCCGATCGCGATCGCCCACCAGCCGCCGCTCACCGTGAACAGCGACAGCAGGATGCCCACGAACAGACCGAACCAGGCGCCCGAGGCGGCGGCCGCGCCCAGCACCCGGCCCCAGCTCAACCGGCCGGCGACCCGTTCGACCAGCATCGGCTCAACGCCGACGATCGTGATGTCCTGCACCGGGAAGTCCCGGTCCGCCAGGAAATCCACCGCCCGCTGGGCCTGCTCGTAGGTGTCGTACGAGCCGATCGGCCAGCCGGTGGGCGGGGTGGGCAGCGCCGACCCGGCCGTGTTGTTGGCGAATGCAGTGGTCATGATGGCCCTCCTCGTCGGCTTGTCGCCCTTACATCCTCTTCAACGTCGAGCCCGTCTCGCTTCGTGCCGGATGTCCGAAGTCCACAGGGGAATCTCAGGATGTGACCCGCGCATCACCCCATCGAGTTGTGACCTGCGCGACCAGGGCAACGATCTCCCCGTCCCGCGCGTCGTTGGAGGTGAAGCCGTTCAAGGGGATTTGACGTGATGAAGTTCTTCCGCACCGCCACTGCCAGCGCCGCCGCCGTCGTGCTCGCCGTCCTGTTCGCCGTGCAGGCCCAGGCCGCCTCGCCCAACCCGCAGGTCACCGCCCAGTCCGACCAGGGCAACGGCGACCTGATCTTCGCCGGCGCCGCCGGCCTGTTCATTCTCGCCGCCGCCTTCGGCGTGATCATCTACGCCGCCCGGCACCGCAACTCCGAGAACTGACGCCGTATCACCAAAGGGGCCGCTGCACGCGCAGCGGCCCCTTTGTCATGCCGTGAGGTCCAGCCACATCACATGCAGGCCGACCAGCCCGTGGTCGGGATGGTCGAAGGCCT
>DATJJB010000614.1:0-2394 GCA_035492655.1 Kutzneria sp.
GCCTTGGCGGCGGTGTCCAGATCGGACTGTCCACGCAGGAGGTCGGCCGGGCGGAAGAGCGCGGTGCCGAGGTGGGCCTGGACGTAGCCGTCGAGTGCGGCCGGGCCGAGGCCGATGCTGTTGTCGAAGCCGTTCTTCATCTCCAGCTTCACCATGATCGGACCGTGCCCCGGGTGGGCGGCCAGCCAGATCCGGATGTCGTCGAGGCAGCTGTCCAGGTTCTGGCTGCGGTTGCCGGTGTAGAGGTCGGCCGCGGAACCGGCCTGCACACAGTTGTTATCACTGGCCAGCGGACTGCCGTGGCTGACGTTCCACTTGTGTGTGAAGACGTTGACCCAGGTGTCCAGCTCGATCATCGCCGCGCCGGCGTCCAGTGCCTGGGCGAGATAGGTGTACGCGGCCTTGTCGTAGGTGTTGTGGATACCCACGGTGGTGGCCTGCGCGAGCGACACCGAGTCGACACCGGCCGCGTCGGCGGGCAGGGCCGCGCCGAGCATCAGGATCGCCGCCAGCAGACTTGTGCGGTACAGGGGCATTTCGTCTCCAGACTGGGCCGGCGACAGGGACCGACCGCACCGGATCATGCCGAGTGTCGATCACGAGCCGGTGTCGTTGTGCCGAAGAATCCGCCAACACCATCGATTCGACTCGACCCGGCCGGGCGCATCGAAACAGTCGAATACTCACAATCGCCAGAACCGGCCTTCTCCTGCCGCAACACAACATCGTCACATCGGGCTAGCGGCTTGGGCGCAATGACGTATGCTGCCGCTCGCTATGGATCCTTCGACAGAGTGGTCACGGCGCGGGCTTCGGCCGCGCGGCAGGACAATCATGGTGTGGGCGACGACCGCGAGTGCGTTCGTCTGCTCGGTGTTGATCTTCCTCGCGACCAATCCGTCGGTCCCGGTTCCCGTCGCCGACCCGTTGCCGCCGACGGAGTGGCACTGGTCAGTCACACCGACGACGTCACGGACGAGCACATCGAACACAGCCCTGCCGGCTGTGACACCGCCTCGAACCACGATCACGGCGTCCTCGGCGACGCCGATCGTCGGCGCCGGCAAGACGTCGTCGTCGCCCGCCCCACCGCCGACCGGCACCACCACGCCGGACCCGGCCACCGTGCAGCTCCGTGCCTTGGGCGCGGGCAAGTGCCTGGACGTGCCGAACTCGACCACCACGCAGGGCACGCAACTACAGATCTACACCTGCAACGGCCGCCCCGACCAGGCCTGGACGTACACGTCGTCGGGTCAGTTCATCGTCACGCTCAGCGGCACGACCCGCTGCCTTGACGGCAACAACCAGGGCACGACGCCAGGCGCCAAAGTGGTCATCTGGGCCTGCACCGGCCAGCCCAACCAGCAGTGGGCGCTGCGGCCCGACGGCTCGGTCCTCGGCCTCCAGTCCGGACTATGCCTGGACATCACCAACTCCTCCACCGCCAACGCCGCCCACATCCAGATGTCGATCTGCGACGGCCGGAGCAGCCAGCAGTGGGCGCTGACCTAGCCGTCGCTGTAACTTTCACCGCCCAGCGGTCCTTTGTGGACCAGCGATCGTGGCCTTGACGTGGCAAGGACGCCCGGTCCGTTGTCCGGGCGCCGGGTGCGCGGATTGACAACCCCGCTCGGGACGGCCGAGGCTTGTGCGTGGCATGTTAGCGATAACAGTGTTTGCCCGCAACGAGAATTGGACCTGCTGCTGCCCGGAAGAGGTTTGTCATGAACAGTGGAAGTATCAGCCGCAGGCGTCGATCCCTGACCGCCGCGTTCGCCGCCGCGGCGATGGTCGCGGCGGTGGAACCGCTGTCCGCCAGCACGGCCGTGGCTGACAGCCTGTCGACCCCGGCCAGCACCACCTGCGCCCTTCCCTCGACGTACCACTGGACCTCGACCGGCGCGTTGGCGACGCCGCAGCACGGCTGGGTCTCGCTCAAGGACTTCACCAACGTCGTCTACAACGGCAAGCACCTGGTCTACGCGTCGAACGTCTCCGGGTCCTCGTACGGCTCGATGGCCTTCAGCACGTTCACCAACTGGTCCGACATGGCCTCGGCCCCCCAGACCGGGATGAACCAGGGCACCGTGGCGCCGACGCTGTTCTACTTCGCGCCCAAGAACATCTGGGTGCTGGCGTACCAGTGGGGTCAGTGGCCGTTCATCTACCGCACGTCGAGCAACCCCACCAACCCCAACGGCTGGTCGTCGCCGCAGCCGCTGTTCACCGGCAGCATCAGCGGCTCCGGCACCGGCCCGATCGACCAGACCCTGATCGGCGACGGCACCACCATGTACCTGTTCTTCGCCGGTGACAACGGCAAGATCTACCGGGCGAGCATGCCGATCGGCAACTTCCCCGGCAGCTTCGGCTCCTCGTACACGACGGTGA
>DATJJB010000615.1:0-2886 GCA_035492655.1 Kutzneria sp.
ACGGCGTCCACCACGGCCGCCGCCTGCGCCGCATTCGTCACGATCGCGTTGTACAGCGCCCCGTGCGGCTTCACGTAGCGCACCCGCGTGCCGGCGATGCGGGCGAAGCCGTCCAGCGCGGCGATCTGGTAGATCACGTCGTTGACCAGCTCGGCCGGGTCGACGTCGATGAACCGCCGGCCGAAGCCGGGCAGGTCCCGGTAGCCGACCTGGGCCCCGATCGACACGCCGCGCTCGGCCGCCCGCTCGGTCACCCGGCGCAGCACCGTCGGGTCACCGGCGTGGAAGCCGCAGGCGACGTTCGCGCTGGTCACGACGTCGAGCAGGGCGTCGTCGTCGCCGAGCTGCCAGGCCCCGAAGCCCTCGCCGAGATCGCTGTTCAAGTCGATGACCGTCATGGCCACCAACCTAGGGCAGCAGCCCGTGCCGCCGGGCGGCCACCACCGCGGCCAGCCGCGAATGCACGTCCAGCTTGCGCATGGCGCTGCGCAGGTAGCCCTTGACGGTCTCCGGCCGCACCCCGAGCCGCAGCGCCACCTCGGCGTTGGTCTGGCCCATCGCGATGCCGGCCAACACGTCCAGCTCCCGCGCCGACACCGACGGCGTCGGCCCGTCGGGCGGCGCCCAGGACGCGGCCAGGCGGGCACAGACGTCGTGCACCCGCTGCCGTAACGCCTCATCCGTTACCTCGGCGGCCAGCTGCCGGAGCTCCGCGTGCGCGGCCCGGACCTCTTCCCAGCCGCGGGGCGCCTTGACGTCCTCGATGCGGCTGCGTTGCGCATCCCGTACCGCCAAGCCCTGTTCCAGGTCCCGCGCGACCTCACGGGCGGCGGTGAGGACCCGGTCGCCCAGCGGCAGCGCCTGCCGCAGCGCCCCGTACAACACGGCCCGCACCACCCGGTTGACCACGACCGGCACCGCCACGATGGACCGCAGCCCCTCAGCCGTCACCGGCAGGTCGTACTGGTGGCTGATGCCGGTGGCGTGCGAGTAGTCGGTCACGGCCAACGGCTTGGCCAGCGCCAGCGCCTTGCCGCCGAGACCGTTGCCCCGGATCACGACCAGGTTGGCCAGCGAGTTGGTACTTGTGCCGAGGAGTTCGGAAAGCTTCACGCCGCCCGGCCCGGCCGGCCCGCCGAAGGCGACCGGCAGCCCGGTGGCGGTGCGCATGGTGGCCAGGGCACGGCGGACTTCCGCCCCGTCGTCCCGCATCGGTCCCCCTTTCCGGGGGTGGCGGACCGCGTCGTCGCCCACCACCATCGCCTGCGTGACCGATACCGCATTCCGGGCGGCCCGCGACCTGCTGCTCGCCCACCGCGAAGAATACGCCGTCGCCAGGGAGCGTTTCCGCTGGCCAGAGCTCGGCGAGTTCAACTGGGCGCTGGACTGGTTCGACGTCATCGCCGCCGACAACGAGCGTCCGGCGCTGTGGATCGTCGAGCAGGACGGCAGCGAGCAGCGGGTCTCCTTCGCCGAGATGGCGCGGCGGTCGAACCAGGTGGCGAACTGGTTGCGCGGGCACGGCGTGCGGCGCGGTGACCGGATCATCCTCATGCTGGGCAACCAGGTCGAGCTGTGGGAGACGATACTGGCGGCGATGAAGCTGGGGGCCGTGCTGATCCCGGCCAGCACCCTGCTCGGGGCCGCTGACCTGCGGGATCGCGTCGAGCGCGGGCAGGCCAGGCACGTCATCACCGGGCTGCCCGGCAGTTACGCGGACGTGCCCGGCGACTACACCCGGATCTCGGTCGGGTCGCCGGCCGACGGCTGGCTGGACTACGCGGACTCGGTGAACGCGTCAGTACAGTTCGAGCCCGACGGGATCACCCGGTCCGACGACACCCTGTTGCTGTACTTCACGTCCGGCACCACGGCCACGCCGAAGCTGGTCGAGCACACGCACGCCTCGTACCCGGTCGGGCATCTGTCCACCATGTACTGGATCGGGCTGGAGCCCGGCGACGTGCACCTGAACATCTCCTCGCCGGGCTGGGCGAAACACGCGTGGAGCAACGTGTTCGCGCCGTGGAACGCCGAGGCGACGGTGTTCATCCACAACTACAGCCGGTTCGACCCGGCCCGGCTCATGGCCGAGATGCAGCGCTGCGGCGTGACAAGCTTCTGTGCCCCGCCGACGGTGTGGCGGATGCTGATCCAGGCCGACCTGACCGCGTTGACGGCACCGCCGCGCAAGGTCGTCGGCGCCGGCGAGCCGCTCAACCCCGAGGTGATCGAGCAGGTGCGCAAGGCCTGGGGCGTCACGGTTCGGGACGGCTTCGGCCAGACCGAGACGACCGTGATGGTGGCCAACACGCCCGGGCAGCCGATCAAGCCGGGCGCGATGGGCCGCCCGGTGCCCGGGTATCCGGTCGTGCTGGTCGACCCGGCGACCGGCGAGCTCGGCGACGAGGGCGAGATCTGCGTCGACCTGGCCCAGCGGCCGCTGGGGTTGATGGTCGGCTACCACGGTGACGACGAGCGCAACGCCGAAGCGATGCGGGACGGGTACTACCACACCGGGGACGTCGGTTCCCGCGATGTGGACGGCTACCTGACCTACGTCGGCCGTGCCGACGACGTGTTCAAGGCCTCGGACTACCGGATCTCGCCCTTCGAGTTGGAGAGCGTGCTGCTGGAGCACGACGCCGTCGCGGAGGCCGCGGTGGTGCCGTCGCCGGACCCGGTGCGGCTGGCCGTGCCCAAGGCGTACATCGTGCTTGCCGCGGGTTGGGCCGCCGATGCGGTCACCGCCGAGGCGATCTTCGCGCACTCCCGCGAGCATCTCGCGCCGTACAAGCGGATCCGCCGGCTGGAGTTCGCCGAGCTGCCCAAGACGATCTCCGGCAAGATCCGCCGGGTCGAGCTGCGCGGCGCCGAGCAGGACAA
>DATJJB010000616.1:0-11123 GCA_035492655.1 Kutzneria sp.
TTGAGCACCCGCGACGCCGTCGCCACGGAAACACCCGCCCATCGAGCCACGTCAGCCAGCGTCGGCTGACGGTCGGGTGCGACCATCCAGGAACTCCTCACCAGAGCACGCGCCGCACGGCCTACGCGCTCACACCGCCGCTCGAATCGAGCCTCCGACCGCCGGCCGAACCATATTGCCATAATCGAGACAATCGACACCACGGATCACACAATGCCGATCGGCTGCCACCGGAGAAGGCATGGGCTACTCCACCGGTTTCCGATATACCACGCGACGGTCCGGATCACGAACGCCGCAGGCACAGCCCAGTGTGCACAACCTGTCAACCGCCCACAACACCGATGTCTGTTGTAAATGTTTTCATTACCGAATAGGACTCCGCCGACCGGTCGGCCATTCGGGTTCTCCAGTAGACGGCGTGAATTGACGGTGCGCCGGCGTTGCCCACATGTCATGGCGCGAACCAGTGGCATGGGCGGCCCAGGTCATCGAGAGGCTTGCCGGAGGTCGGCGCCGAACTCCTCGACCTCCGCGGACAGGGTCAGCGTCTTCGCCCGCCAGAGGGGTGAGCCGAGCTCGTCGAAGATCCGCTCCGCCGATCCGAGCCGATGCCGGGCGGACTGCCGTTCCCCCCTGGCCAGGGCGACCTCGGCCAGGGCGTAGGACGCCCGGCCTTCCAGCAGTCGTTCGCAGACCTGGCCGGCGAGCGTGTGGGCATGGGTCAGGGTCCGGTCGGCGCTGTCCAGCCGGCCCTCCCGGTGCCGCACCACGCCCAGCGAGTACAACGCGTGGGCCTCGCCGACACGGTCGTCGAGGTCGCGCACCATCAGCAGGGCCCGGTGCAGCACCCGGCCGGCCTGGTCGATCCGACCGGTCGCCAGGTCGAGGTCGCCGAGCTGGCACAGGACCTGCGCCTCGACGCGCGGGCAGTGCTCCTGCCGGCAGATCACCGACGCGTCGCCGAGCAGCTGGCGGGCGGCGTCGAACTCGCCCTCGTCCAACCGGTGCCTGGCCAGCCTGGTCAGCACCTGCGCCTCGCCGACCCGATCACCGACCTGCCGCAGGCCCGCCAGTGCATCGGCGTACCGGGCCAGCATCGCATCGCTGTCACCCTGGAACCGGTCGACCTCGGCCCAGTTCCGCTGGACCAGCGCCCGCCCGTGCGCGTCGCCGGTGGCGTCGAACATCGCCATGGCGGCGGCGAAACACTCCCCCGCGTCGACGAAGTGGCCGCGGCCGAGGAAAATGGTGCCCAGCACGTACAACACCGAGGCGTGGCCACGATCGTCGCCGGCGCGAACCGCGGCGGCGGCCGCCAGTTCCACCGTTTCCCGCCAGTCGTCGAAGCACCCCTTGGACTCGAACAGGCCGAACGTGGTGAGCGCGAGATCCCAACACACTTCGTGCAGGTCCGCCTCGGCGGCCTGGCGCACGGCGGCCAGCAGGCCGGCGCGCTCCCGCTCCCACCAGCCGTGCGGCGAGCCGACGAGCGCGGCCAGGTCACCGTCGGGCGGCCGCCATCTCGGCGCGCCGCCGTGCAGCACAAGGAAATCGCCGCCGTACTCCCGGACGTGCAACACCTCGGCCATGGCCAGCAGACCGCCGGCCAGCCGGGCCAGCGCGTCCCGTCGTTCGGTCGCCGTGCCCAGGCAGGACAGCAATTCGCGGGCGTAGACCCGGACCAACTCGTGCATGCGGTAGCGCGGCGGCGGCTCGCCGGGACAGGTGATCGTGTCCAGCAGTTGGGCGTCGACCAGCCGGGCCACCACGTTCTCCGCGTCGACGAGGTCGGTGTCCAGCAGCGCGGCGGCGGTCCAGCCGGCGAAGTCGCCGGCCGGGACGAGCGCGAGCAGGCGGAGCAGCCGCTGCGCCTGCTCGTCGAGACCGCGATGGCTCAGTGCGAGAGTGGGCCGCAACTCCATGCCGTGGTGGGCGAGCTCGTCCAGCCGGTTGGCCTCGTCGCCGAGCCGGTGGACCAGCCAGCGGATGCGCAGATCCGGCCGGGACGCCAGTCGTGCGCCGGCGATCCGCAGCGCGAGCGGAAGTCCACCGCACAGCCGCGCCAACTCCGTCGCACTGTCCACTTCGGACGTCACGCGGCGGGCGCCGATGATCCGGCCGAGCAGGTCGAGCGACCGGTCGACGTCGAACACGTCGAGGTCCACCCAGTACGCGCCGGGCAGGCCGCTCGGCCGCGAGCGGCTGGTGGTGATGACCGCGCAGCCGGGGCTGCCGGGCACCAGCGGCCGCACCTGCTCCTCGACGGTGACGTCGTCGAGCACCACCAGCACGGCGCTGCCGGCCAGCCGGCTGCGGTAGGCGTCGATCATCTCCTGGAGGTCGGCATGCGGCGCCGGCATCGGCACGCCCAGCGCCCGCAGGAACCGGCTGAGCACACCGCCGACGCCACCGCCGGCCGCGCCGAGGTTCGCGTAGAGCACGCCGTCCGGGAACTGGTCGGACAGTTCGTGCGCGACGCGCACGGCCAGCGCCGACTTGCCGACGCCGCCCTTGCCGGAGATGGCGACGATCGGCACCGCGTGCTCGTCCCGGTCGGCGCGCAGCAACCGCTTGACCCGATCGATGTCCTCGGCCCGGCCGGTGAAGTCGCTGATGCTCGCGGGCAGCAGGCTCGGCGCCGCGGCGCCGGGCGCGACCGTGCCGCCGGCCGGCTCGAGCGACGGGTCGCGGTTGAGGATCTCGACTTCCAGCTCCCGCAGCTCGCGGCCCGGCTCGATGCCCACCTCCGCCACCGGGGTGGCGCGGGCCCGCCTGGCCACGTCCAGCGCCTCGGCCTGCCGCCCCGACCGGTACAACGCGAGCATCAGCAGCGCGTACGGCCGCTCCCGCAGCGGATTCCCGTCCACGAGGGACTGTAGCTCGCCGACGAGTTCCCGGTGCCGGCCAAGGGAAAGCTCCACCCGCAGTCGCTCCTCGACGGCGGCCAGCCGCCGGTCGTCGAGCAGCGTGGCGGCCCGGCGCACCTGCTCGCTGGCCAGGCCGGCGATGGCCGGCCCCCGCCACAGGCCGAGCGCCTCCCGCAGCGAGGTGACCGCCTGCTCGGCGTGACCGCTGGCGACCTGCTCGCCGGCCGCCGTCAGCAGGCTGTCGAACACGACACTGTCGATCATGCCGGCGTCGGCGCGCAGCAGGTAGCCGGGCGGCCGGGTGACGATCAGGTCCCGGTCGGCCAGCCGGCGCAACGCCGACACCGCGATCTGGATCTGGCTGCGGGCCGTCGACGGCGGGTCGTCCTCCCAGACCGCGTCCACGAGCTGGTCCACCGGGACCACCCGGTTGGCGTTCAGCGCGAGCACGGCCAGCACCACCCGCTGGCGCCGTCCGCCGAGGTCGACCGAACGGTCCCCGACGACCAGCTCCAGCGGTCCGAGCAGGCGCAACCGCGTCGGCGGCGGCGCTTCGATCCCGGCGGGTGGCGAGAGCACTCCTCAAGAATTGGTTCCCGCCACCGAGCCGTCAACGCGGACCTGCCGGAGTACCGCCCGGTTCACTCGTCGAGTACGTGCTGGTCGGCGATGGTCAGTGCGTCGTCAAGGATCTCCAGGCCCTCAAGCGCCTCGCCGCGGGTGGTGTTGCAGGGCGGCAGCACGTGGACGCGGTTGAAGTTCGCGAACGGCCACAGCCCGCGCTTGCGGCACGCGGCGACCACCTCGGTCACCGGCCCGGCCTGGTCGGCGGTGGCCGCGTAGGGCACCAGCATCTCCCGGGTGGCCCGGCTGCGCACCAGTTCGACCGCCCAGAACACGCCGAGGCCGCGCACCTCGCCGACACTCGGGTGCCGCTCGGCGATCTCCCGCAGGCCGGGGCCGATGACGTGCTCGCCAAGCCACGCCGCGTTCCCCACCATGTTCTCCTCGCGCATGGCGGTGATCGTCGCCACCGCGGCCGCGCAGGCCAGCGGATGCCCGGAGTAGGTCAGCCCGCCCGGGTACACCCGGTCCCGGAAGTGCTCCGCGACGCGGTCGGAGATCAGCACCCCGCCCAGCGGCACGTAGCCGGAGTTGACGCCCTTGGCGAAGGTGAGCAGGTCCGGCACGACATCCCAGTTGTCCACCGCGAACCACTTGCCGGTGCGGCCGAAGCCGGTCATCACCTCGTCGGCGATGAGCAGCATTCCGTACCGGTCGCACAGCGCGCGCAGGCCGGTCAGATAGCCGGGCGGCGGCACCAGGACGCCGCCGGTGCCGATGATCGGCTCCACCAGCAGGGCCGCGATGGTGGCCGGTCCCTCCAACTGGATCAGCTGCTCCACGTGGGCAAGAGCGCGCTCGCACTCCTGCTCGTCGGTCTCGGCGTTGAAGGCCGACCGGTACCGGTAGGGCGGGAAGAAGTGCACGACACCGGCCGCCCCGGTGTCGTTGGGCCACCGCCGGGGGTCGCCGGTCAGGTGCATGGCGGTCGCGGTGGCCCCGTGGTACGAGCGATACGCGGCCAACACCTTCGGGCGTCCGGTGACCAGGCGGGCCATCCGGACCGCGTGCTCGTTGGACTCGGTGCCGCCGTTGGTGAAGAACACCTTGGACAGGTCGCCGGGGGCGTGCTGCACCACCAGCCGGGCGGCTTCACCGCGCTGGTCGTTGGCGAAATGCGGGGCGATGGTGGGCAGCCGGCCGGCCTGTCGCTGGATCGCCGCCACCACCTTGGGGTGGGCGTGGCCGATGTTGAGGTTGACGAACTGCGAGGAGAAGTCGAGATAGCGGTTGCCGTCGTAGTCCCAGAAGTAGCGGCCCTGGCCGCCGGCGATCGGCAGCGGGTCGATGTGGCCCTGGGCCGACCACGAGTGGAAGACGTACTCGCGGTCCAGCGCGTGCACGTGCTTGCCGTCGGTCATCGTGCCCTCCCTGCTGAGGTGGCGGATTCCTTGCCGATGAAGTAGAAGATGTCCTCGCTGACCAGGTCGATCAGCGGCCGGCCCGGCTGGTCGCCGAGCAGTTCGGCGTTGCGGCGCCGGGTACTGGCGGAGAACGGCAGGCCGTCGTGGCCGCCGTAGCGGATCGCGCCGGCGCGATCCCGGCGCGGCACCACGGCCGACCGGGCGTGCGCGCTGGCGCTGAACGGGATGTCCAGGCTGCCGTCGGCGAACGCGGCCGCGATGCCGCCCGCGAGATCGGCCGCCGCGAGCACGGGTTCGACGAGTTCGCCGACCTCGCGCTGGATCCAGTGCGCCTCCTCGGCGACCCGGTCCTCGTCCAGCGTGACGAAGTCGAACAGGTCGGAGGCGCCGACCGCGGTGGTGCGGATGCCCAGCCCGTTGGCCGGCGCGTCCGGCAGCCCGTACGCCTCGTGGTTGGTCTTGTTGATCACCTTGGCGGCCCCGCCGAGCCGGGCGACCAGGCCGCCGAGCAGGATCAGCGAGTTCGCGAACCCGGTGGTTCGCGGGAACGCGCCCATGAACTCGTGCAGCACCGGAAAAACCTCGACGCCGTCGCCGAGATAGCGGCGGGCGAGCGGCCGGATGCTGCGCAGTGCGGCCACGTCCTGGTGGACCTCGCCGCCCTGTGGGTAGGCCAGCGACACGCACCGCACGCCCTCCCGCGCCGCGGCGATGGCTTCCAGCAAGGTGATCGCGATGCTGATCGACGGCGGCATCAGCACCGCGGTCAACGTGCCGAACAGCTCTCGGTCGATGACGACGCCCTCGGCCGCCAGCTCGCCGCAGACCCGGTCGACCGCCTGCCAGGCGCGCAGTGAGTCGCGGATCGGGACGTTCTTGGAGTACGGCAGGTTGTAGCCGATGCCGCCGCCCTCGAACGACGTGATGCCGCTGGCCGCGGTGATCGCGAACAGCTGACGCGCGTCCGGCGAGCCGTGTCGGACCTCGAGCGGCGCCGACACGGACGACACCAGTTCGCGTCCACGGGCCCAGCCGTGCGCGACCAGCGGGTACCCGTTCAGGTCGGCCGGGCGCGTGGTCAGCAGCCGGTGTGCCGTGTCGAACTGCTTGAGCCTGGTGTGCGAGTCGATGGTGACCGACAGGATCGCCGGGTCGGCCTGCTCGAGCTCGCCGAGCAGGTGCAGCATGGCGGCGTGGTCGGCGACGCCGCACCGCGGTTGGACGGCCGGTCGGCCGGTCCGGTCCGCGGCGCGCAGCACGTCGACCACGCTCGGCCGGCCGGCGGCCTTGAAGTGGCCGATGATGTCCGACCAGTCCGGCAGTTCGGCCAGCACCCGCCGGTCCAGTTCCAGCGCCGCCAGCTCACCCACCGCGCACCTCCACGATGTGGGCCCCGAGCGTGTCCAGCAGCGGCACCAGTTCGGTCACGTCGTCGAGCACGTGGTCGACGCCGAGGTCGAGAATGCGTTGCCGCAGTTGGGGATCCTTGGTGCTGCCGACGGACAGGTTGCCGCCGACGACCACCGGGCAGCCGATGCGCCCGGCGGCGCGCAGCTCCGCCAGCCCGTCCAGGTCCTGTCGGGCGTGGCCGTTGAGGCTGCCGATGATCACGGCGACCGCGTCCGGATGCGCCGCCCAGGCGTCGGCGAACTCGGCGAGCGGCGTGCACGCGCCCAGGTTCACCACGTGGAATCCGTGGTGCCGCAGGTGCATCGCGATGAGCTGGTTGGCGACGACGTGCGCGTCGCTGGCCGCCACGCCCAGAATGACCAGACGGTTCACGGTCCTGTCCCCCATCGGGCTGTCCCCCTTCAGTCGTCGAACGCCGCGAACAGCTCGCGGTGGTTGATCTCGGCCAGCCGCTGCCGGCTGTACTCGGCGGGGTCGCTGGCGGCCAGCGAGGCGAACACGGTGTCGATCGCCGGCACCAGGCCCCACACGTGTCGGTAGGCGGGCCAGCCGGCGTCCGGTGACTCGATGTCCCTTGCCCTGGCGAAGATGTAGTTCGCCCAGTCCCTGGTCATCGGGTGCCGGTGGTGGAAGTCGTGGCACACGGTGTCGCCGGTCAGCACCAGGTAGCGGGCCGGGAAGTGCACCAGCAGCATGCGCAGCCACCACCGGGTCCAGTCGAGCAGACCGCGACCGGTCGGCGGCCGCTCGCCGAGGAAGATCGCGTTGGTCAGGCTGCCGAAGTACTCCTTGCCCAGCCGCCTGGTCACCGACGGCGGCGGGAAGGTGTGCTTCACGCACAGCCGCAGCGTGTTGCTGACCTGGTAGAACAGGGTCAGCGGCAGCACCCAGGCCACCAGCAGGAAAAGCCAGCCGTGCAGCCAGGTCGCGAGCCCGGCGGCGACCGCGGCGCCGGCCAGCGCCACGGCGCGCTCCCACCCGTTCGCGTCGTGGGCGTAGGACCGCACCCTGGCCAGCAGGAAGCGGGCGTGGAACCGGGGCGAGACCAGTTTGACCAGCAGCCGGCGCCACATCTGCCGCCTGGTCATGCCCGGCGCCAGTTCGAGGCTCACCAGGAACGCCTGCACCGTGGGATCCCGCAGGGTCATGTGGTGCCGGGCGTGGTGGTCGCTGACATGTTCGACGCTGTAGCGCTCGAAGTGCTGCACCATCAGCAGTCCGGCGATGATCCGCCCGACGAGCGCGTCCGGTCCGCGGCGCGCCCACATGTTCCGGTGCGCGCACTGGTGGAAGACCATCATCCGCAGGTTGCGCATCCCGTGCAGGGTCATCGCCCAGCCGGGCAGCAGCAGGGCCAGCCACCAGCCGCCGGCGGCCAGCGCGGCCGTGCTGACCGCGACGCCGGTGAGCATGGACAGCGTGGCGTTCACCAGATGCGCGGTCGGCGTGAACCGGATCGGCCGCTGACCGGTGTGCGGCTGCCCGGTCAGCATGGTCAGCGGCAGCGCGAAGACCTTCGGCAGTCGGTTCATCGAGTCCCGCACGTCGTCCTGTGTGGACAGTGCGGTCGGGACATCGGCCTGGGTGCTCATCTCGATCACTCCTGCCCGGCGTCGTCGAGTTGCCCGGCCGTGGCCAGCACGACATCGAGCACGTGGTCGAGCTGCTCCGGGGTGGTGGCCGGGTTGAGCAGCATCAGCTTGAGGAACACCGGCGAGCTGCCGTCCGGTTGCGGCACGGTCGTCCTGGCCAGCATCACCCGGCCGTCGGCCATCAGACGGCGGCGCAGCTCCCCGTTGAACGCGTCCGGCTCGGCGCCACCGGACGGCAGGTAGCGGAACACCACCGTGGACAGTGGCGGCGGCGAGGCGAGCTCCAGCGCCGGATGGGCCTCGATCTGGGACGCGGCATGCAGCGCGAGGTCGTGGCAGGCGTCCACCATGGCGGCCAGGCCGTCCCGGCCGAGGGTCCGCAGCGTGACGGCGATCTTGAGCGCGTTGACCCGGCGGGTCGCCTGCACGGAGGTGTTGTACCGACCGAAGTAGCCGGCCAGCTTGTCGTCGTCGGCGTTGAGTGTGGTGGACGCCTGGTCCATGAAGTTCAGTGACTGCCCGTCCCGCACCAGGAAGATCGCGGACGACGCCGGGGTCCAACCGAACTTGTGCAGGTCGAGGGTGATCGAGTCGGCCTCCGCGATGCCGTCCAGCAGGCCGCGGAGCTTGTCGGAGAACAGCGCCCCGCCGCCGTACGCGGCGTCGGCGTGCAGCCAGACGCCGTGCTTGCGGGCCACCGCCGCCAGCGCGGGCAGGTCGTCCACCCAGCCGAGGTCGGTCGCGCCCGCGCAGGCGATCAGCGCGACCGGCAGCAGGTCGTCGGACATGGTGCTGAGCAGCTCGTCGACGGCCTCCGGGATGATCCGGCCGACGGTGTCGGTGGGCACCCGGATGATCTGCTGCTCGCCGATGCCGGTGACGCCGACCGAACGGCCGACCGAGAAGTGCACGGCCGGCGAGCACAGCACCACCGGCAGCTTGCCCAGCTTGCCGACGCCGTCGGCGAAGCCGGTGCGGCCGAGCTTCGCCGCGGTCACGTTGTCCCGCGCGACCAGCAACGCCATCAGGTTGGAGATGCTGCCGCCCGCGGTGATCGTGCCGCCGGCCTCGGGGCCGTAGCCGACGATCTTGGCGAGCTCGTCGGTGACCCAGCGGTCCAGTTCGAGCGCGAACGGACCGCTCTCCCACGCGTGCAGGGACTGGTTGAGGGTCGCCGCCACGAACTCGGCGGCCGCCGCGAACGGCGTCGGCGGGCACTGCATACGGGCGACCGCGGCGGGGTGGGTGATGTCGACCGACCAGTGGGCGTATTCGCGCACGAAGTCGTCGAAAACCTGCGCCGGGTCGGCCGGGGTGTCGCCGAGCAGCGGACCGGTCAGCGCGCGGGCGGCGGCCGCCTTCGCCTCGGCGGGGCCGCCGGCCGGCACCGGGCCGGTCCGGTCGGCGGCCACCTCGCCGAGCACGTCCAACGCCCGGTTGACCAGTTCGCGCAGGGTCTTCAGGCCGGTGACCGTGCCCGCGGGTTCGTACGTCGTCATGCTCCTGGCTCCTCACGGCTGGGTTGTCGTGAGGCCAGTGGACGGGTGCCGCCCTTCGATCCGCCGTGCGTCCGGCTATCGGTGGGCGATGGCGGCCCGGCGGGCCTGCATGTACCCGATGCCGCCGATGATCGCGGCGACGCCCGCCATCTGCACCAGGCTCAGCGCCTGGCCCAGCCACACCCAGGCGATCGCCGCGCTGAAGATGGGTTCCAGCGAGATGCCCATCGCGCCCGCGGTCGGGCCCAGTCGCGAGCTGCCCCAGGCGAACAGCACGAACGGGGCGAGCGTGCCCAGCACGCCGACCACCACCACCTGGCCGAGGAACTCCGGATGCAGGGCCAGGGCGGGCACCCCCTGCGGGATCTGGACGAGCAGCCACACGGCCGCCGCCACGGTGAAGGCCATCGAGTTGGCGCGGGCCGCGCCGTAGACCTTCGTCGCACGCTCGCCGAACACCGAGAAGCCCGCGACACCGAGGGCCGTGGTCAGCCCGAACAGCACGCCGAGCGGATCGATGCCGGTCAGCGAGGCGGTCGGCAGCTGCACCACGAGTGCGACACCGACCATCGCGAGTGCGATGCCGATCAACACCCGGGCGCCCGGCGCGCGGCGGGTGGTCAGCAGCACCCAGACGATCACGAACGCCGGCGCCATGTTCTGCAACACCATGGCCACCGCGACCGGCAGGTGCTTGATCGCCAGGAACAGCGAGGCGTTGGCCAGCGCGATGGACAGGCCGAAGCCGAGCAGCGGCCGCCAGTTGCCGGCGATCGGCTGCCGCGGCAGCCGGCTGGCCGCCACCCACACGGCCAGGCCGATCGCGGTGATGAAGGTGCGGAACTCCACCAGCTCCAGCGGCGACACGCCGTGCTGGAACAGGCTGCTGGCGACCACCGCCCCCACGCTCCACAGCAGCGTGGCCAGCACCACCGCCGAGTTCGCCGCGAGCAGGTGCGCTCGGGCGGGCGGTGCGGTCTCAAGCGTGCGAACCCCCATGACGCCGTCTCCGTTCCTCGTGTAACCTATCAAGTGTTTAGAAGGTTACAGGCTCGAGGTGGACGGTGGCCAAGAGACAGGACGCGCCAGGTCGGCTGGAACTGGTGCGCGAATATGTGAACAGCCTCGATCTGGAACGGGGCACGGAGGCGTTCGAGTCGGCATCCGACCTGCGGGATTGGCTGCGTGAAGCCGGTCTGCCCACGGGACAGCTGGTCGACGCGGACCGGGTAAGGGCAGTCGAGCTGCGAGAGGCCATCCGGTCACTGGCCGAGGCCAACAACGGCACTGAGATCTCCGCGCACACGGTCTCGGTGCTGGATCAGGCCGCTCGGGAAGCGGGAGTCACGCTCGGCTTCGGCGCAGCCGGCGCCCCGGAGCTGCGCGGCACCGGCACCGGTCTCTCGGCCGCGTTCGGCGAGCTGTTGACCGTCCTCGCCCTCGCGTCGCTGGACGGCACGTGGCAGCGGATGCGGGTGTGCCCGAACCCGGAGTGTCGGTGGATGTTCTACGACCACTCGAAGAACCGGTCCGGCCGCTGGTGCCAGATGGCCGAGTGCGGCAACCGGGCCAAGGTGCGGGCCTACCGCGAGCGAACGATTTGACGTGCCACCGGGGGCCGGCCCCCCGGTGGCACGCGGAGTTCTCAGCCGCTGGTCCACTGTTGCAGCGCGGAACCGGTGTCCGCCTGCTGGGTCACCAGCGCGCCGTCGGTGGTCGAGGCGGTGGTGAGCAGCAGTCCACTATGGACGTTCATGAGCGTGT
>DATJJB010000617.1:0-3782 GCA_035492655.1 Kutzneria sp.
TCACGCAAGGGCGTCTGCCAGCACCGAGGCGGCCTGGTTGATCGCGGCCTCGGCAGCGTGGGTGTCGCGCAGCGCGTTGACCATCACGAAGTCGTGGATCACGCCGGCGTAGCGCACGGCGGTCACCGGCACGCCGGCCTCGCGCAGCTTGGCCGCGTAGGCCTCGCCCTCGTCGCGCAGCACGTCGGCCTCGCCGGTGATCACGAGCGCCGGCGGCAGGTCGCGCAACTGCTCCACGGTGGCCCGCAGCGGGGACGCGGTGATCTCCGCCCGCTGTGCCGGATCGGTCGTGTACTGGTCCCAGAACCACTGCATGGCGTCACGCCGCAGGAAGTAGCCCTCGGCGAACTGGTGGTACGACTCGGTGTCGAACGCGGCGTCGGTGACCGGGTAGAACAGCACCTGCTGCCGGAACGAGAACTCGCCGCTCTGCTTGGCCATCAACGTCAGGGCGGCGGTCATGTTGCCGCCGACCGAGTCGCCGGCCACGGCCACCCGGGTGGGGTCCAGGTCGTGCTTGGCGCCGTCGGTGAACACCCACTTGGCCACGGCGTAGTTCTGGTTGATGGCGACGGGATAGCGGACCTCGGGGGACAGGCTGTACTCCGGGAACACCACGGCCGCCCCGGTCTTCACCGTCAGCTCGCGCACCAGCCGGTCGTGGGTGTGGGCGTTGCCGAACACCCAGCCTGCGCCGTGGATGTAGATGATCACGGGCAGCGCCCCGGTGGCGCCGACCGGCCGCGTGATCCGCACCGGCACGCCGTCGACGGTCAGCTCCTCGATATCGACCTCGGGTTTGTCGATCTGGCCGGACTGCACCTCGTCGACGGCCTTGCGGCCCTCGACCGGGCCGAGGTCGAACAGGTACGGCGGGTTGGCGGTGGCCTCGGCGAACTCCTTGGCGGCCGGCTCCAGTACGACGCTCATGGCTTCCTCCTGCTGCTCGTTCCTGACACCGAGAAACATAGTGTGCAGTTAGATCGTGCACAACTTAGTTTGACAAGTTATGATTGTGGCATGGAAGACACGGACAGCCCCTTGCTGCTGAAGGATCAGCTGTGCTTCTCGCTGTACGCGGCCAGCAGATCGGTGACCGCCCTCTATCGGCCGATGCTGGACGAGCTGGGGCTCACCTATCCGCAGTACCTGGTGCTGCTGGTGCTCTGGGAGCACGGCACCAGCCCGGTCAAGGACCTCGGCAACGCGTTGCAGCTGGACTACGGCACGCTGTCGCCGCTGCTCAAGCGCCTGGAGGCGAACGGGCTGGTGCGCAGGACCAGAAGGGCCGACGACGAGCGGTCGGTCGCCGTCGCGCTGACCGACGAGGGCGTGGCGCTGCGCGACCGGGCGTTGTCCGTGCCACCGGTGATCGGCACGGCGATGGGCCTGAAGGAAGAGGAGTTCGGCGTGCTGCGCGACCTGCTGACCAGGCTCACGACCTCGGTGCAGGCCTACACCGGCTGAGCGCGCCGAAGCCCCGTCGCTGATGCGACGGGGCCTCGGGCTTTCCGGGCAGCTCGGCTTGTCGGAGCATCCACTGCCGGGTTCAGGGGGTCGGCCGCAGGCCGTTCTGGCCGGCCCGAGCGGCCTCGAAACGCGCGTTGACGTCGGTCCAGTTCACGACGTTCCACAGCGCGGAGATGTAGTCCGCCTTCAGGTTGCGGTACTGCAGGTAGTACGCGTGCTCCCAGATGTCGAAGGCCAGCAGCGGCGTGGTGGCGATCGACAGGTTGGAGTGGTGGTCCTTGAGCTGCTGGGTGATCAGCCGCTGACCGACCGGCTCCCAGGCCAGGATGCCCCAGCCGGAGCCCTGGATGCTGCCGGCGGCGGCGTTGAGCTGGGCCCGCAGGCCGTCGAACGAGCCGAAGAACTCGTCCACCGCGGCGGCCAGTTCGCCGGTCGGCTTGTCGCCGCCCTCGGGGCTCAGGTTCTTCCACCACACCTGGTGCAGGGCATGGCCGGCCAGGTGGAACGCGAGCGTGGTCTCCAGCCCGACGATCGAGCCGAACGCGCCGGCGTCCCGGGCCTCGTCGATCCGCTCGATGGTGTCGTTGGCGCCCTTGACGTAGGCCAGGTGGTGCTTGCTGTGGTGCAGCTCGTTGATCTCGCCGATGATCGCCGGCTCGAGCGCGCCGTAGTCGTAGTCGAGGTCGGGCAGTACGTACTGGGCCATAGTTGCCACTATCTAGCAATTGCCAGATAGTGGCAACTAGGACGTCACCAGACGGGCCAGGTGTGGACCGGGTTGCCGGCGTGCATCAGGTCGATGTAGCGCCGCAGCATTCCGGTCAGCGCCGCCTCGCGGTCGGCGCCGCGCTGCTCCAGCTGCGCGACGGTCTCCCGCTGCCACGACGAGCCGGTGCGGCGGGCCACGCAGCGCTGCTCGATGATGCCGAGGTAGCGCTCCCGCGCCGCGTCGGCGACGCCCAGCTCGCGCAGGCCCTCGTGGGCCATCGGCAGCAGCCGCCGCAACACGAGCTCGTCCGGCGGCACCCAGCCGATGCCGGGCCAGTACAGCTGGGCGCCCATGCCGTGCCGCGCGCCCGAGTACAGGTTCTCCTCGGCCGCCTGGAACGACATCTGCGTCCACAATGGACGTTCCTGGGTGGCCAGTGCCCGCTGCGCGCCGTAGAAGAACGCGGCATTGGCGAGGACGTCCACAATGGTCGGTCCGGCCGGCAGCACCCTGTTCTCCACCCGCAGGTGCGGCACGCCGTCGACCAGGTCGTACACCGGCCGGTTCCACCGCCACACGGTTCCGTTGTGCAGCATCAGTTCCGACAGGTGCGGCGCGCGGCCGGCGGCCAGCTCGGCGATCGGGTCCTCGTCGTCGATCACCGGCAGCAGGCCCTGGAAGTAGCGCACGTTCTCCTCGAACAGGTCGAAGATCGAGGTGATCCAGCGCTCGCCGAACCAGACCCGCGGCCGCACGCCCTGGTTCTGCAGCTCCTGCGGCCGGGTGTCGGTGGCCTGCTGGAACAGCGGGATCCTGGTCTCGTGCCACAACGCCTTGCCCAGCAGGAACGGCGAGTTCGCGGCCAACGCGACCTGCACGCCGGCCAGGCACTGCGCCGCGTTCCAGTGCGCGGCGAAATCGTCCGGCTGCACCTGCAGATGCAGCTGCACGGAGGTGCACGCGGCTTCCGGCAGAATGGATTCCGCGTAGCTGCGCAGCCGCTCCGGTTCGCCGCCCGGCATCGGCGAACCCTCCATGTGCAGCACCATTTCCTCGCCCCTCGCGGCGAAGATCTCGTCGTTGAGCACCGTGTAGCGCCGGTTGCCGGTCAGCCAGCGCGGGTCGAAGTGCTCACGCCGCAACGTCGGCAACACCCCGATCAGCACGATCGCCGCGCCCGCGTCCTTCGCCTTGGTGTCGGCGTTGTCGAACGTGGCGCGCAGCTCCCGTTCCAGGTCGACGGCCTCGTTCCCGGCCAGCGGCCGGGGTGGCACGTTGATCTCCAGGTTGTGCTGGCTGAGTTCGGTGGTGAAGGAGGGATCGTCGATCTTCTCCAGCACCTCGGAGTTCGCCATCGCCGGTCGCAGCTTCTCGTCGACCAGGTTCAGCTCGATCTCCAGCCCCATCTGCTGTTGGGGGAACGAGAACACGTCATCCGTGAGCATCCTGGCCAACGCGTCCAGACAGCGCTGCACCTTCTCGCGGTAACGCTGGCGGTCCTCCCGGCTGAATGTTCGGTCGGACACGTCCTTGCCCATGCCGCCTCCCACTTCGGTCTGCCCGGGTTCCCCGAGCGCCTGAAGCGAATGCCCACGGTGACACA
>DATJJB010000618.1:0-3204 GCA_035492655.1 Kutzneria sp.
TGGGCCTTCATCCACGGCCACGCGGAACGTGCACCTGGCGGCCCGGTGCCGTAGCGTCCGCGGCCGTGCTCATCGTCCACGCCACCATCGACGTCGATCCCGACAACCACGACGCCGTCCTCGCCGCCGCCGCCATCCAGCAGGAGGCCTGCCGGGCCGAGGCCGGCTGCCACCGCTACGACATCTCGTCCGATGTCGCCGACCGCGGCCGGTTCTACGTGACTGAGCTCTGGGAGGACGACGACGCCCTCGCCGCCCACAGCAAGCAGCCCCACATGAAGGACTTCGGCCGGGCCCTGCGCGACGCCGGCCTCAAGGGCTCGACGGCCACCAAGTACACGATGACGGGCGAGACGAAGCTCTTCTGATGCGGCGCCGCACTGCGGGCGCCGCCGAAGACTGCTCATTGACGCACGTTCGGTCGTGGCGCCGCAATGCGGCGCCGTGCCGAGCGAGCACCGATTGTCGAGCGAAGCGAGTAGGACCAAGCCGAAGCGCAGCGGAGGCGGCGACGACGACTGCTCATTGACGCACGTTCGGTTGTGGCGCCGCAATGCGGCGCTGTGCCGAGCGAGCACCGATTGTCGAGCGGAGCGAGTAATGGGGATCGACCGGCGTCGTTCGTGGGTGGGCGAGGCTGGTTGGGAGCCGCCGGCAGGTCAGCACTGGGAGCGAGCGAGCGTTGAGCTCTAGTCCTAGATGGTGCGCCTGCTGGTTGG
The DNA here is from genome assembly GCA_035492655.1 of Kutzneria sp. Lineage (GTDB taxonomy): Bacteria > Actinomycetota > Actinomycetes > Mycobacteriales > Pseudonocardiaceae > Kutzneria. Next base: position 720 of record DATJJB010000618.1, read on the forward strand.
TGGGGTGGCCTGGATGGCTGGTGGGATGACGTGCCGGGAGCACTGAACCATTAGTTCGCTGCTGGTCGCCTCGGGCTCGAACCCAGCGACGATCAGGAGGTGCGAGTGGGCAAGGTGTTCGTCGGTCACGATTGGGCGGAGACCCATCACGACGTCTATGTCGAAGACGGCGCCGGTCAGCGGCTGGGCAAGGCCCGCCTGGATGAAGGCGTCTCCGGGGTGGCCCGGTTCCATGAGCTGGTCAGCTCGTTCGTCGATGACCCGGGCGAGGTGACGGTGGCGACCGAGACCGATCGGGGGTTGTTCGTCGGGGCGTTGGTGGCGGCCGGTTACCGGGTGTTGGCGGTGAACCCGATGTCGGCGGCTCGCTATCGGGAGCGGCACTCGACCTCGGGTGCCAAGTCGGATCCGGGAGATGCGTTCGTGCTGGCCGAACTGGCACGCACCGACGGCCACCACCATCGACCCGTTGCCGCTGACAGTGAGCTCGCCGAGGCGGTGAAGGTCCTGGCCCGGGCGCATCAGTCGATGATCTGGACCCGTCAACGGCAGGTGAACCAGCTGCGCTCCACGTTGCGCGAGTTCTACCCCGCCGCGCTGTCCGCATTTGATGACCTGGCCTCGTCTGATGCGCTGGCCGTGCTGGCCCTGGCGTCGACCCCGTCGCTGGGCCGGGGCCTGTCCCGCTCGAAGATCGCGTCGGCGCTGCGTCGCGGGGGCCGCCAGCGCCGGATCGACGAACGGGCGGCGGAGATCCAGACCATCCTGCGAGCCGACACACTCCAGGCGCCCGGCCTGATCGCCGAGGCGATGGGCGCCTCAGTGCGGGCGCTGGTCGCGGTGATCAGCGAACAGGTCGCTCAGACCGCCCGGCTCGAAGCGGAGCTGGCCGACCATTTTGAGCTGCACCCGGACGCCAAGATCATCCGCTCCCTGCCAGGACTGGGGACGATCCTGGGCGCCCGGGCGCTGGGCGAGTTCGGGGACGACCCGAACCGCTATACCGACGCCAAGTCTCGCAAGAACTACGCCGGCACGTCACCCATCACCCGAGCGTCCGGCAAACACCACGTCGTGCTCGCCCGCCACGCCCGCAACCGGCGCCTCGCCGACGTCTGCTACCAGTGGGCCTTCGCCGCCCTCACCGCCAGCGCCGGCGCCCGGGCCTTCTACGACCAACACCGAGCCGCCGGCGACACCCACCACCAAGCCCTACGCGCACTCGCCAACCGCCTCGTCGGCATCCTCCACGGCTGCCTTCGCCACCGCACCCCCTACGACGAACACACCGCCTGGGGACACCGAACCGCAGCCGCTGCTTGACACCCACCACCCGTGGGATGTCTAGGAGCAAGCCGAAGCGCAGCGGAGGCGGCGACGAAGACACGGAGCAATACCCTCCGTCACTTCGTAGAGTCACGCCCATGCGCAACGTCACCAGCCTTGCCCGGCTCGTCCTGGGCGGCTACCTGGCCGTGCACGGCGCCCAGAAGCTCTTCGGGGCGTTCGGCGGCAACGGCATCGAGGGAACGGCCAAGGGCTTCGAGCACCTGGGCCTCACGCCGGCCCGGGAGATGGCGATCCTCGCCGGCAGCTCCGAGCTGGCCGGCGGCGTGCTCACCGCCACCGGCATCGCCGAGCCGCTCGGCCCAATCGCCATCGCCGGGGCCATGACCGTCGCCACGGTCGTCCACCGCAAGGGCGGCCCGCTGTCGGCCAACGGCGGCTTCGAGCTGCCGCTCACCAACCTGGCGCTCGCCGGCGTGCTCCTGGCCGCCGGCCACCGCGGCCGCCACGTCAAGGGCAGCCTGCCCAAGCCGCTGACGGCGGCCGTCATCGCCGGCGCCGCCGCGCTGACCGGCATCTCCGTCAGCAAGGTGATCAACGCGGCCAAGGCCAAGGAGCAGGCCGCCGCGCCCGAAGCCACGCCCGAGCCCACGAGCGCCTAGCTCCGACCAGGCGGCCCGAGCGACCGCTCTGGCCGGCTAGCGGTCGAATCCCTCGGGGTATGACGACGGTCACGGTATGCGGGGCCGGCGTCGTCGCCTCCTCCAGGTGTGACGCCTGATGGAGGTGACCGGCGGTGACGGCTCCCCTGACCCTCGGTGCGGTGCTGTTCGAGGAGGGCTGGCGCGCTCCGTACGACGTCGTCTGTGCGCTCGTCGACGCGCCCGAAGCTCCGGCCTCCTTCCGCCGGCTGGCGCCGGCCCGCCGCCACCCTGTCGAGGTCGAGTTGCTCGCGCAGGTGACGGCCGTCCTCGACCGCCAGCTGAGCGACCTCGTCCTGGCCGACTGGGCCGCCTCGCCCGCCGTGATCGATGGGGCGGCCCGGACCCGGCAGGAGCCGGGCCACGCCGTCTTCGTGCCGCTGGCCGACCACACGGTGGTCCGATCCCTCGTCCTGCCCCTCGACGTCCGCGCCCACGGCGCGCCCATCGGGTTCGCGTTGGAGGCGGACGTCGAGCTGTCGCTGTCAGGTGTGATC
>DATJJB010000619.1:0-8078 GCA_035492655.1 Kutzneria sp.
GCTGAGGTGGTTGTGGTCCAGCAGCAGCACGTAGCGGGAGACCCACAGCGGCACCGAGTTCAGGGCCACGCCGACGCCGCTGACCAGGAAGAACAGGGCGGCCTCGTGCGGGCGCTCCCGTCCGCCTCGGGTGCGGAAGGACCACTCGCGGTTGAGGATGTACGACACGATGGTCGCGATCAGCGTCGCGATGATCTTCGCGGTGACCGGGTGGGTCGCCAGGATGGTGGACTTGAGCCCCAGGAAGATCGCCGTGTCTATGACGAAGCAGGTGCCGCCGACCACGGCGAACTTCACCAGCTCGCGGTGCTTGAACGCGAACGACCGGAACGGCTCCGGCAAACGCCTGAGGATGGTTTCGCCTAGGGACACGCAGCCGAGTGTAGGGACGAACGGCGCGGGTCCGCCCGACCGGGCTAGGCGACCTGCTCCGACGTGCCGTCCTCGTCGGTGCTGACGACCCGCAGGTGAGCCAGGCCGCCGGCCCGCTCCGGCCGCACGTCGGCGTTGGGGAACACCCACTTCTTCAGCGCCCACCAGCGGAACACCATGGCCAGCAGGGTGCCGATGATGGAGCCGAAGAAGAAGTCGGACAGCTCCTGCACCGGCATGCTGACCGACGGCACCTGGAGCCCGAACACGTACCGGGAGACCAGCGTCGGCAGCAGGTTGATGCCCACGCAGATGGCACTGACCAGGAAGAACAGCGCCGCCTCGTGTGCGCCCTCACGGCCGCCGCGGGTCTGGAACGACCACTCGCGGCTGAGCACGTAGGAGACGATGGTCGCGACCACGATGCCGATGGCCTGGGCGGTGATCGGCTTGGTGTCCAGGACGGTCAGCTTGAGGCCGTACCAGACCACGTTCGTGATGACGAAGGTGGTGCCGCCGACGATTGCGAATCGCACCATCTCGCGGTGCTTGATGATCAACGCGCGCAGCGGCGCCGGGAACAGCTTGAACAGGACACGCACGACGGACGACACGACGGCAGTGTACGAACAGCCGCCTGAGCGGGTTCATCCGGTCACCCTCAGTGCCCGATTGAGGCCGTTTGGGCTGGCTGTCGACACGCTGTCAGCACAAGGGCCAGCGCGGGTCGAGCAGCGGCAGACACAGTCCGGGTTCGCTGCGTGGGGGTGGCGGCGTGCTGCTGGGTGACGGGCTCGTCGTCGTGGGGGACGGCGTGGTGGTCGTCACCGGCGGCGGTGGCGTCGTGGTGGTCCGCGGCGCGGACGGCTTGGTCGTCTGCTTCGGCGGCTCGGACGTCGTGGTCGGCGTCTTGGACGTCGTCGACGGGATGGTCGGCACGGTGGTGGCCGACGGCGGCGTCACCGGTTCGCCCGGCAGCGGCACCGGCGGCCCGTCGCCGTTGGGGTCGCAGTCCAGCGGCACGGTGATCACCTTGTGCGCGCTGCCGAGCGAGCCGGCGATCTCCAGCGCGTCGTCGCGGTGGTGCCAGCGGAACACCCAGATGCCGAACCTGGTGGTCTGCCCGCGCGCCAGGTCGAACTTGCAGTTGATCTGCTCGCCGTCCTGCTTGCACGGCGCGAGCGTGAAGATCCAGCCGTCGCGTGGCGCGTTCACCGTCACGGTCGCGGTGCCGGCGTGCGTGCTCCGGTTCGTCACGGACACGTCCACCCGCGGCGACCAGAAGTCGTGCCGCCACACCTGCGCGGTCAGGTCCAGGTCGTCGACCTGCCGAACCTGCACGTCGATGTTGTTGAGCTGGATGGCCATGCCACCGGCGGCCATGATCGAGCCGGTGATCTGCCCGCCGGCGGCGTCGAACCCGGCGCTCAGCTCGAACCGGAAGGTCACGGTCTCGCCCGGCGCCAGCCCGGCGCCGGTGGTGCAGCTGATCGTGCCGGTGCCACCGGTGCAGTTGATGGACTGCTTGCCGTCGGCGGCGAGCAGGTCCCGCGCGGCGAACGACTGCGTGCCGCCGGGCGCGGCGGTGACGCCGGGCGGCAGGTTCAGCGTCGCGGTCACGGGATCGGACGGCCCGTTGCCGTTGTTGGTGACCGTCACCGGCAACTCCTGGGCCGGCCCGCCGGGCACGAGGCTGATCGGCTGCCCGGGGACGGAGGGGACCAGGTCCGCCTTCGGCGCGGGAGTCGTCGTGGTCGGCGGTGGCGGTGGTGGCGGCGCAGCGGGAGGCGGCGGCGCGGGGCTGTTGCTGCTCGGCGGTGGCGGCGGCGCTGGCGTCGGAGCGGGCGGCTGCTGGGTCGCGGGCGGTGGCTGTGTCGGCGACGCCGGGGCCACGGTCGGCGGTGGCGGCGGCGCGGCGTTGGCGACGATCGGCTGGCTCTGCCCGGACGTCAACGCCAGGGCGACGACCGCGGCCAGCGCGGCGGCGGACGCGCCGACGCCGATCATCTGGCGCGGCACGGAGCTCGCGGCGCCGGCAGCACCGCCGGCCGTACCGGCAGCAGCGCCGGCGGCGACGACCGTCGCGGCCTTCGCCGTGGAAGCACCGATGGTCGCGAGGTAGCCAGCGGCGCCGATGCCCAGCACCAGCGGCGCGACGATCGCGCGCAGCGCGCCGTTCACGTCGGCCAGCTCGGCCGCCAGCGCACGGCACCGTTCGCACTCGTCCAGGTGCGTCTCCACCTGAGCCGTCTCACGCTTCGACAGGCCGCCACGCGTCCACGCGCCCAGGCGGTCGACGGTCGCGCGGCACCGGTCGGCGGTGCTCTCCGCGAGGTGCACCTGGAGGTACGCCTGCCGCAGGCCCTCGCGCGCCCGGTACGCCAGCGCCGACACGCCGTTCGCGGTCAGCCCCAGTATCGGCGCGACGTCCGCGGGCGACAGGCCCTCGATCTCGGTGTGCCACAGCACCGCCTGCCAGCGCTCGGGCAGCCGGGCGAACGCCTTCGCGGCGAGCGAGCGCTCCAGCCCGGACACGGCGGTGTCGCTGAACTGCACGCTGATGGCCTCGGGGCTGGCCACCGTGGTGACGTCCTCGGCCAGCTCCAGCTTGCGGTCGCGGCGCGTCTTGTCGTACGCGGTGTGGCGGAGCGCGGTCAGCAGGTAGGCGCGGAACGCCGAGTCGGGGCCGCGGCCGTCCCGCAGCGTGTCGAGGACCTTGGCGAACGCCTCGGCCACCAGGTCGTCCGCCTCCGCGGTGGACCTGGTCAGCTGGCGGGCCAGGTTGTAGGCCGCGCCGACGTGCCGCTCGTACAGCGAGCCGTAGGCCGCCGTGTTCCCGCCACGGACCGAGTCGATCAGCTCCGCGTCGCTGGGACCAGGCACATCCAGAGGAGCTGTCGCCACCGGTCCCCCTTTCCATCCCTGCTGAGGGGACACAGTGTGACGGAATCGCGTGCCCGACGTCACGCCGGGAACCAATTCGGGTGAGGGGAACCGCGTCATGCCCCGGTTCGCGGACCGTCACAACATCGGGTCGACGCTCGACCCGTCCGGAGTAGAGAGGAGCGCGGCGAGTGGTTGCGCGCAATGCTGCCTCGTCACTGATCGGCCGAGACGATCACCGTGACGCGCTGTGCACACTGCGGGCCCGGTGGCGCTCCGCGAGCCTGGCGTCCGGGTGGCCGTTCCCCAGCGACTGGGCGTTGGCCGAGGTCGACGAGGTGTGCGCGGCGGTGGTGACCGGGGCCGACCTGATCGAGGTGGTGCCCGCGCTGGGCCGCGCCCGAGCCAGAGCCGGGGCCGGTCTCGACGAGACGCTGCTGGATCTGGCCGCGTTGCACGCCGTGCTCACGTCCGGCGAGGCGCTCGTTTCCGCCGACCCCGACGCCACACCGTCCAAGCTGCTGCGGGCCACCGCCGTCGGCTGGGCCGACGCCGCTGCCGACCAGCTCGGCACCCGCGAGGCGGTCGATGCCATGACCGGCATGACCACCACCTGCTACCTGCGCACCCGCCTCGGCGAGGTCTACCGCGACGACGCCGCCGACGACCATGTGCTGCTGCTTGTCGGCCTCGACCTCTCCGCCGTCGAGGGGTGGACCCGCTCCGTGGCGATGGTCCTCGTCGCCCAGGTTCTCCGCGAAGTCTTCCCCGGCGGCGAGACCGTGTCCCTCATCGGGCCCTCCGTCGCTGGTGTGCTCGCTCGTCGTGACGGCCGCGTCGCCACCCGCCTGGCCAGAGTCCGCTGGTTACTCGCCCGCCGACTGTCCGTCGATCCCCACCTGCACGAGGTCGGCACGCCGAGCGTGTGGCCCGAGATGCTGCCCGAATGCCACGTCGAGGCGTGTGAGCTCCTCGCTCATCTGGGCGGCTGAAACCCCTCCGCCCGTCTGGGCGGCCTGAACCCCCGCGCGGCCGGGCGTCTGCTCCCTGTCACGTCCGGTCGCGTGGTCCCTGGTTGCTTCTTCCCGGCTCGGCCGTCGGCCGTGCCGGGTTTTCGTGTGCCCAGGACCGGCACGACCGGTGTGCTAGTGTTCTAGTCGAGTGACACAATTTCGGGCACGAGGGGAGCCGACGTGGTCGAGTTCCGGGTAGACCGGGGCAGTGGCCTGCCGGCGTACCTCCAGATCGCGCAGCAGGTGCGGGAGGCACTGCGGCTGGGCTGGCTGGCGCCGGGAGACCGGCTGCCGACGGTCCGCGAAGTGGTGGCCACCAGCGGGGTCAACCCGAACACGGTCCTCAAGGCGTATCGCGAGCTGGAGTTCGCCGGGCTGGTGGAGGCCCGGCAGGGCGCGGGCACGTTCGTCAAGGCCGGTCTCGGCACGGGCGACCGCGCGGCGCTGGGCCGGCTCTATCAGGAGTTGGTCGAGTGGCTGGCCCGGGCCCGGCAGGCCGGGCTGGAGGACGAGGACGTGTTCGCGTTGCTGAACACGGCCCTGGACGGGGAGAAGGAATGACCGACGGCCTCGCGCTGGCCGCCCACGGGCTGGGCAAGCGCTACCGCGCCACCTGGGCGCTGCGGGACTGCTCCTTCGAGCTGCCGACGGGCCGGGTGGCGGCGCTGGTCGGCACCAACGGCGCCGGCAAGACCACGCTGCTCACGATGATCGCCGGTCTGCTCCAGCCCACCGAGGGCGAGCTGCGGCTGTCGGACGGCGGCCGGGTGGCCTTCGTGGCGCAGGACAAGCCGCTCTACCGCGCGTTCACGCCGTTGGAGATGCTGCGCCTGGGAGCCGAGCTGAATCGCGAGTGGGATCAGCAGCGCGCGTTGGACTGGCTGAGCCGGTTCGACGTGCCGCCGCGCCGGCCGTGCGGACGGCTGTCCGGTGGGCAACAGGCGCAGGTGGCGTTCGCGGTGGCGCTGGGTTCGCGGCCCTCGTTGCTGGTGCTGGACGAGCCACTGTCCGATCTGGACCCGTTGGCCCGCCGCAACGTGGTCAACGAGCTGCTGACCGAGGTCGCCGACACCGGCATGACGATGCTGATGTCCACGCACGTGGTGGCCGAGTTGAGCGGCGTCGCCGATCACCTGTTGCTGCTCGCGGACGGCGGGCTGGTGCTGTCCGGTGACGTCGACGATCTGTTGGCCGCGCACCGGGTCTACACCGGACCGCGGTCGGCCGAGCCGCCGGTGCCGGGCGAGGTCGTGCAGGCCAGCCATGCCGGCGGCCAGTCCACGTTCCTGGTGCACGGCGACGAGCCGGTGGGCGAGCCGTGGACGAGCCGGCCGGCGACGCTGGAAGAACTGGTGCTGGCCACGCTGTCCGGCGATCGGATGGTGGCGGCGTGACCTGGCTGACCTGGCGTGTCGAGCGCGGCAAGGTGCTCGCCGCCGCGGCGCTGGTGCTGCTCGCCGCGGCCGTCCTGCTGACGCTGAACATGGACGGCCCGGTCGTCGTGATGGGCGCCCGGATCGCCCTCACTATCGGCCCACCGGCCTTCGCGGTGGTCGTCGCCGTGTTCTGGGGTGCGCCGCTGGTCGCCCGTGAATACGAGCAGCGCACATATCTGTTCCTGTGGTCGAGAGATCGTCCGGCGACGCGGTGGTTGGCGCTGCGGGTGGCGCACCTGCTGCTGCCGATAGTGGTGCTCACCTTCGCGGTGAACATCGCGGCCCGGCTGACTTTCGACCACATGCTGGGCATGGCTGTCCACGAGTACCCGTACGACCTGTGGCTGCCGCTGGAGCTGGCGACCGTGATCGCCGGGTTCGCGCTCGGGGTGCTGGTCGGTGTGTTGGCGCGGAACGTGGTGCTGTCGATGGGACTCACCCTCATCGCCTACGTCGTGCTGCGGTTCGTCGTCGGTGTGGTGGCCCGGCCGTATCTGCTGCCGCCGGTGCGGCTGCTCGACCAGGTGCGGCCGATGGACGCGTTGTTCGTGGCCGGTGGCTACCTCGACCGTGACGGCCATGAGCTGACGACGTCGGCCGTCCAGCAGATGTGCATCGGCCAGCATCCGGTGATCGCCGCGCAGGACCCGTGCCTGGTCGCCCGTGGCATCACGCACTCGTTCCTCGACATCCAGCCGGTCGACCGGCTCTCGGACCTGCGGCTGGTCGAGTCCGGCGGCTACGTGGTGCTGGCCGTCGCCCTGCTCGCGGTGGCCTGGCTGGTGCTGCGCCGACGGGAGTTCCGGCGATGATCTGGCTCACCTGGCGTCAACACCGGGCCGAGCTGATCGGCGTCGCGGCCTTCGTGGTTCTGTTGGCCACGGTGCTGGCGTCGTACCTGGGATCGGTGCAAGAGGTCAACGCCGCATGTGGCCAGCACGAGTGCTGGGGCGGTGCGGGCGTCGCGCTCGGCGACCAGGTGTGGCGGATCGACCTCGTGCTCACCCTCTTCTCGCCGGTACTGGCCGGGCTGGTCGCCGTGTTCTGGGGCGCGCCGCTGTTGTCCCGTGAGTACGAACAACGCACCTATCTCGTTGCCTGGGGCCAGGACGTGTCGCCCGCACGTTGGCTCGGCGGCCGGGCCGCGCTGCTCACCGGGGCAGTGCTGCTGCTCTCCGTGCCGCTCGCGGTCATCAGCTGGCTGCTGGTCGAGGCGGTGCGGACCAGCGGCGCGCGCGGTAATACAGGTCCGTACCAGACGCTCGACCTGTGGCCGGCGATCCCGGTGGTGCAGGCGTTGTTCGGGCTGGTGCTGGGTGTGGCGGTCGGCGCGCTGCTGCGTCGGACGTTGGTGGCCATGGGCACAACGCTGGCGGTGTACGTCGTGGTCCGGGTGACCATCTCCACCACGGTGCTGCGTTGGCTGCCGCCCCAGCGCCTGCTCTTTCCGGTCGGCCAGTTGTCAGCACTGCCGCCGGACGCGGCCGTGGTGTCGACCGGGCTTCTGGACGACGCCGGCAACCCGGTCGTCGCGCCCTACGACTGCGACCAGCAGTGCCTGATCGAGCGCGGAATACGCCACAGCTATCTCGATGTCCAGCCGCTCGACCGGCTCGACCTGCTCACGTGGCTGGAGGTGATCGCCTATGGGTTGATGGTCGTCGGACTGGCCTGGCTGACCTGGGCACGAGTGCGCCGCACCACACGGGTAGGCTGACCTCCCCGTGGACTCTCGCACCGGTCTTCCCGTCGTCGGCATGGTGGGCGGCGGCCAGCTCGCCAGGATGACGCACCAAGCCGCGATCCCGCTCGGCCAGGCCCTGCGTGTGCTCTCGGTCACCGCCGACGAGCCGGCGCCGCTGGTCACCCCGGACGTCATGCTCGGCCATCACACCGATCTCCAGGCGCTCCGCGAGTTCGCCAAGGGCTGTGACGTGCTCACCTTCGACCACGAGCACGTGCCCACCGAGCACCTGCGCGCCCTGGTCGCCGAGGGCGTGAAGGTGTTCCCGGGGCCCGACGCGCTGGTGCACGCCCAGGACAAGCTGGTCATGCGCCACAAGCTGGCCGAGCTGGAGCTGCCGATCCCGCCGTTCGCCGAGGTCAAGTCGGTCGGCGACGTGTTGGCCTTCGGGGCCGTGCACGGCTGGCCGTGCGTGCTCAAGGCGGCGCGCGGCGGCTACGACGGCCGGGGCGTGTGGATGCTCAACCAGCCGCAGAGCGCTCACAACGTGGTGCCCGAGCTGCTGGAGGCCGGCACGCCGTTGCTGGTCGAGCAGTGCGTGCCGATGCGCCGGGAGTTCGCGGCGCTGGTCGCCCGCTCCCCGTTCGGACAGGGCGCGAGCTGGCCGCTGGTGCAGACCGTGCAGGCCGA
>DATJJB010000620.1:0-6035 GCA_035492655.1 Kutzneria sp.
CCAGGCGCCGCTGCGCGACCGCAGGAACGGTTCGAGCGCGGTGACCAGGCCGCCAGGGCTGTGTTTCCACCGCTGGGTGCCGTCCTCCATGCGTTCCAGGTCGACCGGAAGCCGGTTGGCGACGACGATGAAATCCGAGCCGTTGGTGCTCAACGGGGTGACGCCTCCTAGACAGGTGCTCGCGGCTGCGCCTCCCGAGGCTAACCAGCTTCGGCGTAAGGCGCGTCCTGCCGACGGGGCTACCCCCGAGTGGCAACCGTCACCCGGGCCCAGATCGCGACCCGACAATGGTATGGCGGCGGGCGCTAGTGAAAGGACCATTCCTGACGTTCACCGTGTGGAATGGTCCCTTCCAAACGGGGGCAGGGCAGGGGTGGAACGGGATTGGTTCGGTCAGTTGGGGGCGCGTAGCCGGCGTTCGAGGCGGCCGAGGCGGGTGCGGACCGGGTGGGCCAGGAATTCGCCGAGCACCATGCCGGCGGCCAGCGCCAGGCCGATACCCATGGCCAGCACGAGCGTGGACAGCCCGGCCACGTCGCCCTGCACGGTCAGCTGGTACAGCCCGCGATACGTGGTGAGACCGGGCAGCAGCGGCGTGAGCCCGGAGATCCCCACCACCAGCGGCGGCACCCTCAGCCGTCGCGACAGCAGCTGGCCGCAGAAGCCGATCAGCACGGCGGCCAGCGCGGAACCGGTCAGCACGTCGGCCCCGGCGGCCTGGAGCGTGCTGTACGCGCCGACACCCATCGCGCTGGCGATGCCGGCGACCAGCAGCGCCCGCGGCTGGCCGTAGCTGGCCAGCGCGAAGAACACCGCGGCGGCCGCGCCGGTGACGATCTGGATCGGCACCGTGCCGAAGCTCAGCGGCGACACCGGGGCCAGCGTGGAGCCGATGCCGAAGTGCACGCCGATGCGCAGCGCGAAGGCGACGCCGGTGATCAGGCCGACCGACATCAGCAGCGTCTCCATGGTGCGGCCGGACGCCGTGACGTTGTAGCCGTTGATCGCGTCCTGCACCGAGCTGACCACCGACAGCCCGGACAACAGCACCACGATGCCGGCCGCGACCACCAGCGACAGCTGGTTGGGCGGCACCAGGCCGGTGGCCGTGGCGATCAGCGCCCCGAACGCGCCGAGCGCGCCGCCGGCCACCTGCTGGAAGAAGAACGGCAGGTTGAACCGGTTGAGGATGCGGCCGACCCGGTCCACCACCGCCGTCACCGCGGCCGCGACCAGCGCCATCATCGGGCCGCCGCCGAGCAGCAGGGCCACCGAGGCCGCCATCGCCGCCCAGGCCACCGTGGCCAGCCAGCGCGGGTACGGGTGTTGGGCGGCGCTGATCGCGTCCAGCTCGGCCGACGCCTCCTCGGCCGTCACGCGGCCGGCGATCACCCGGCGGACCAGGGCCTCCAGGCCGGCCAGCCGGGTGTAGTCGAGGCCCCGGGACCGGACCACCCGCATCGACATCACCGGCGACGCGGCCGTGCCGCGGTGGCAACAGACGGAGATCGAGATGAACGTCACATCGACCTCGCAGCGGGGCAAACCGTAGGCGGAGGTCACCTGCACGAGCGTCGACGCCACGTCCGCCGCGGCCGCGCCGCTGGCCAACTGGACCTCGCCGATCCGCAGCGCGAGATCCAGCACGAGGTTCACCGTCGCGTCCGACGGCAGCTCGGGGCCCACTTCCACGCCGTTTGCCGACGTCGCCGGCACCGCCAGCCGCCGCCGTCGCCAGAAGTTCGCCCGCGTCCCCCGGGTCTGCCGCACTGCCCGTTCCTCCTCGATCGTCCGTACGCAGGATCGGTCCCGTTCACCCAACCGTTGCAAGGGCGTGGACGTGGTCTCCGACACGCTCCGCCGGGTTACCCCGATCGGCGGACCGCGACCACCCCTGGTGCCCGCCGCTTCTGCCCTGGTCAGCGGCGGTACGCACCACCCGAGCGGCTGAGGCGACCGCCAGACGGGGGAGTCCGGTTCTACCCTGAGCAGACCAGAAGTCGCAGGTGATGCCAGCGTGAGGTGTTTACGATGAGCCCCGGCCGTAAGACGGTCAGGCCGGCGTAGCTCAATTGGCAGAGCACTCGCCTTGTAAGCGAGGGGTTGCGGGTTCAAGTCCCGCCGCCGGCTCTGGGTGACCCGTGCCCGCGGAGAGCGCGGGCCTGGGCGCCGGCCGTTTGTTCTGGGGGGGCGACCCCCAGACCCCCGATGTGGGGGCTCCGCCCCCACCTTCGGTTACGCGATCGGCTGACCGCGCACCAGGGCGGCGAGGACCAGGCGGATCAGCGGGTGGTCCTCGCTGCCCTTACGTACGGCGGCGAACACCCGGCGCAACGACTGGTTGCCCTTGACCGGGATGGCCACGGCGCCGGGCGTTTCCGCGAAGGCGTTGCGCGGCACCAAGGCCACGCCGGCACCGGCGGCGACCAGGGCGACGATGGCGCTGAAGTCGTCAGAGGTGTGTCGGATGCGAGCGTCCGGACAGGCCAGTAAAAGCACGTCACGGCAAGGGTTTCCGGGCAGCGGTGCGATCCAGTCCTCGTCGCCGAGGGTGCCGACGTCCACTTCGGACTGGTCGGTCAGCTCGTGATCGTCCGGCAACACGACGTCGAAAGGCTCCACGTACAAGGGAAAACGCTTGAGCCGGCGGTCGTCGGTCCGCGGCGCGGTGCGGTACTCCTCGGTGATGGCCACGTCGATCTCGCCGTCCAGCAGCAGCGGCACACTGGCGTGGCCCTCGGCGTCCTGTACGAGCAGCGTGACGTCCGGGGCACCGGCCCGCAGCGCGGCCACGGCCGGCGCGACCACCTGCGTGATGGCCGAGGCGAAGCTGGCCAGCCGGACCGGGCCGCGCACGCCGGCGGTGAACGCCGCCAGCGTGGCCTCGGCCCGTTCCAGCTCGGCCGCCACGGCGTTGGCGTGCACGACCAGCAGCTCGCCGGCCGGCGTCAGCCACACCCGCCGGCCCTTGCGGCGCAGCAGCTGCTGCCCGGTCTCCGCCTCCAACGCCGCCAACTGCTGCGACACGGCGGACGCTGTCAGATGCAGCGCCCGCCCAGCCGCGGTCACCGTGCCGTGATCGGCCAGTGCCCGCAGCACGCGCAGCCGTCGAGGATCGATCATCCGTCCATCTTGGACCGTGCCGCGACGAAGGCGTCGACCGCGCGGTTCACGTCGTCCAGGGAATGCGCGGCCGACATCTGGGTGCGGATGCGGGCCTTGCCGTGCGGCACCACCGGATACGAGAAGCCGATCACGTAGATGCCCTGCTCCAGCAGTAGATCGGCCATCCGGCCGGCCTTGGCCGCGTCGCCGATCATCACCGGGATGATCGGGTGCTCGCCGGGCAGCAGGTCGAAGCCCTCCTCGGTCATCCGCCGGCGGAACAGCTCCGTGTTGGCCCGCAGCCGGTCCAGCAGCTCGCCGGACGAGCTGAGCAGGTCCAACGCGGCCAGCGCGGCGCCGGTGATGGACGGGGCCAGCGAGTTGGAGAACAGGTACGGCCGTGACCGCTGCCGCAGCATCTCCACGATCTCGGCGCGGGCCGAGACATAGCCGCCGCTCGCGCCGCCCAGCGCCTTGCCCAGCGTGCCGGTGACGATGTCGACCTTGTCGGTCACGCCGAACAGCTCCGGCGTGCCGCGGCCGGTCGGGCCGGTGAAGCCCACCGCGTGCGAGTCGTCCACCATGACCAGGGCGTCGTAGCGCTCGGCCAGCTCGCAGATCTGGTCCAGCGGCGCCAGGTAGCCGTCCATGGAGAACACGCCGTCGGTGGCGATCAGCCGGTACCGGGCGTCCTTGGACTCCTGCAGGATGCGCTCCAGGTCGGCCATGTCACGGTTGCGGTAGCGCTGGCGCTTGGCCTTGCACAGCCGGACACCGTCGATGATCGAGGCGTGGTTGAGCTCGTCGGAGATGACCACGTCCTGGTCGGTCAGCAGCGTCTCGAACAGCCCGCCGTTGGCGTCGAAGCAGGAGCTGTACAGGATCGTGTCCTCGGTGCCGAGGAACTCCGACAGCTTGGCCTCGAGCTGCTTGTGCAGCTCCTGGGTGCCGCAGATGAAGCGCACCGAGGCCATGCCGAAGCCCCAGCGGTCCAGCGCCTCGTGCGCGGCCTTGACCAGCACCGGGTGGTCGGCCAGGCCGAGATAGTTGTTGGCACAGAAGTTGAGCACGCTCTCGCCGGTGACGCTGACCTGCGCCGCCTGCGGCGAGCCGAGCACCCGCTCGGCCTTGTACAGCCCGGCCTCGCGGATCTCGGCCAGCCCGGCCCGCAGGTCGTCCCGCATCGCGCCGTACATCACTTCTCCGTCCAGTCGAGTAGCACCTTGCCGCAGCGGCCGGCCCGCGTCGTGTCGAAGGCCGTCTTGTGCTCGGTGTAGTGGAACTTGTGCGTGATCACCGGGGCCACATCCAGGCCGGCCTGCAGCAGCACCGACATCGAGTACCAGGTCTCGAACATCTCCCGGCCGTAGATGCCCTTGAGGTGCAGCATCTTCAGCACCACCGAGCCCCAGTCCACCGGGAACTCCTTGGCCGGCAGGCCCAGCATGGCGATGCGGCCGCCGTGCGACATGTTGGCGATCATGTCCTGCAACGCGCTGGGCTGGCCGGACATCTCCATGCCGACGTCGAAGCCCTCGGACATGTTGAGCCGGTCGTAGGCGTCGGCCAGCGTCGACTCGGCCACGTTGAGGGCCAGGCTGACGCCGACCTTGCGGGCCAGCTCCAGCCGGTGCTCGCTGACGTCGGTGATGACCACGTGGCGGGCTCCGGCGTGCCGGGCGATGGCCGCGGCCATGATGCCGATCGGGCCGGCGCCGGTGATCAGCACGTCCTCGCCGATGACCGGGAAGGACAGCGCCGTGTGCACCGCGTTGCCGAGCGGGTCGAAGATCGCCGCCACGTCCAGGTCCACCGGCGTGCGGTGCACCCAGGCGTTCTGCTCCGGCAGCACCGCGTACTGGGCGAAGGCCCCGTTGCTGTGCACGCCCAGGCCGCGGGTGTTGGCGCACAGGTGGCGGCGGCCGGCCTTGCAGTTGCGGCAGGTGCCGCAGACCAGGTGGCCCTCGCCGCTGATCAGGTCGCCGACCTTGACGCCCGTGACGTTGCGGCCGGTCTCCACCACCTCGCCGACGAACTCGTGGCCGAGAACCAGCGGCGGCTTGACGTTGCGCGCCGCCCAGTCGTCCCAGGAATCGATGTGCAGGTCGGTGCCGCAGATGCCGGTGCGCAGCACCTTCACCGCCACGTCCGCCGGTCCCACCTGCGGGTCCGGCACGTCCGTGAGCTCCAGACCCGGCGCCGCGTCGACCTTGACCAGTGCCTTCATGGCCGAAGTCTGACCCCACCTCACTGTGCAGTCCATCGCGACTTTCTGAATTCGCTTGTTAGTGGTATTTAACAGCTCAGGTATCGGCGGCGAGGTGTCGTCCTCGCTGTCCGTTAAGGGGAGAAACGGCGGTTCGTCGACATGTCACGTGATCCTGATCGGAACTATCCGGGCGAGCCCTACGGCATGCAGGGCGAGTCCTTCGGCACCGAGCCCCAGGGCATGCGGGGCGAGTCCTTCGGGCCGCCCTACCAGCCGTACGGCATGCAGGGCCAGTCGTTCGACCCGTACGGAATGCCGCCCGGCCGGCGCGGCGTCAGCGGCTTCGCCGTCGCGTCGTTCATCTTCGGCCTGATCGGCGGCATCCCGCTCAGCCTGATCTTCGGCATCGTCGCGCTCGGCAAGATCAGGCGCACCGGCCAGCGCGGCAGGGGGTTGGCCATCGCCGGGCTCGTGCTGACCGGGGCATGGGTCGCGCTGTTCGTGGTGATCTTCTATGCCGGCGCGCTGCACCAGATCAGCCAGGCACCCGCGCCCGCCGCGGCCAGCTACACCTTCCAGGCCGGGCAGTGCTTCGACCGGGACCAGACCACCGCGGCCGCCCGTGCCACGCCGCTGGACTGCGCCACGCCGCACTACGCCGAAGTGTTCGCCGTCGAGACGGTGCCCGGGTCGACCTATCCCGGCAAGGACGCCGTGGTGA
>DATJJB010000621.1:0-16064 GCA_035492655.1 Kutzneria sp.
GACCAACGGGGCCAAGGTCCAGTTGTACGACTGCAACGGGTCCGGGGCCCAGCAATGGACCCAGAACGGACAGCACGAACTCGTGAACACCGGGTCCGGCAAATGCCTGGACGCGACCAACCAGAGTTCGGCCGACGGCACTCCGTTGCAGATCTGGACGTGCGCCGGCGGGGCCAACCAACAATGGACGTTGAACTGACGTCCTGATCGCCCGAATTCTCCGGCCCGACCCGTCGCGCGTTCCGCCCGCGGCGGGCCGGGCCGGTTCCAGCATTCCCAAAACCGGCCCTGAGCTGCGGTTTTACCTCCGAATGCACTATTGATCGGTACCCGTTCGGACGGTATGAATACCTCACGAAATTGGTCCAGACCGCTCCCGCCGTCGCGGCCGGTCGATTTCGTGAAATGCCGGATCTTCACCCCTGCCTGCACGATTCCGGCCGTGCGATACCCGTAGGAGATCGACCATGCGCATCACCTCGACAAGAGCGGTGCTGGCGGCCGCGCTACCGGTGGCGGCGACCGCGGCCATGCTGGTGGTCCAGCCCGCCGCGACGGCGGCCCCGGCCGCGGGCGGCGCTTTCCCGGCCCACTACGCCGCGCCCTATCTCCAGATCACCGACGCCGACGCCGGCCAGCTGGCGTCGGACATGAACGCGACCGGCGACAAGTTCTACACGCTGGCCTTCCTCACCCCGCAGTCCGGCTGCACGCCGGTGTGGGAGGCCAACGGCACCGGCGTCGGCTCGTTCAAGTCGCAGATCACCGCGCTGCAGAACGCCGGCGGCAACGTGATCCCGTCCTTCGGCGGCGCCGAGGGCGGCGAGCTGGCCCAGACCTGCACCACCGTCTCCAGCCTCACCGCCGCGTACGCCAACGTGGTCAACACGTACGGCACTCCCCGGCTGGACTTCGACATCGAGGGCAGTGTCATCAAGGACACCGCCTCGATCTCCCGTCGCGACCAGGCACTGGCCGCACTGCAGGCGCAGAACCCGGCCGTGCAGGTCGACTACACCCTCGGTGTGGGTTCGGACGGTCTCGAGAGCGACCAGATGACCGTGCTCAACGACGCCAAGTCCAAGGGCGTGAACATCTCCGTCATCAACCTGATGGTGATGGACTTCTACGACGGGCAGCCGGTCATCAACGACGCCCTGTCGGCCGCACGCAACGCCGCCAACCAGATCGCCGGTCTGTACGGCATCTCCACCGCCGCGGCGTACAACAAGATGGGCCTGACCCCCATCGCCGGCCGCAACGACGACGGCGCGCAGTTCAGCCAGACCGACGCGCAGACCCTGGAGACCTTCGCCGCCCAGAACGGCGTGCAGGAGCTGTCCTTCTGGGAGCTTCAGGACTACGACCGGGCGACTGGCTACGCCTACTCCCAGATCTTCCAGAAGATCACCGGTGGCACCACCCCGCCCCCGCCGCCGCCCACCGGCGGCACCATCACCGGCATCGGCGGCAAGTGCGTCGACGTCGCCGGCGCCAACTCCGCCAACGGCACCCAGGTGCAGATCTACACCTGCAACGGCACCGCCGCCCAGACCTGGAACCACTCCGGCAATTCCTTCCAGGCCCTCGGCAAGTGCCTTGACGTGTCCGGCGCCAGCACCACCAACGGCGCCAAGGTGCAGCTGTACGACTGCAACGGCACCGGCGCGCAGCAGTGGACCCTCAACGCGCAGAAGGAGCTCGTGAACACCGGCTCCGGCAAGTGCCTCGACGCCACCAACCAGAGCTCGGCCGACGGCACCCCGCTGCAGATCTGGACCTGCGCCGGCAGCGCCAACCAGCAGTGGACCCTCAACTGAGGTGACGCTGTCGGGTGACACCCCCTGAGACGAGGGGCCTGCCGAACGCCAGGGCAGGCCCCTTTTCCTTTGCCTGCAAGGTGCTTGTCGGACGACGAGACGGCACACGGGCTCCAACCCATGGCCGGCGGACCGCTAGGGTCGGCGGGTGGAACTGGGGGCGGGGTTTCGACGGCTGTGGTGGGCGACCGCGACGAGCGACGCGGGCAGTGCGATCGGGTACGGGGCGCTGCCGCTGGTGGCCGTGCTGACCTTGCACGCGTCGACGGCGGAGGTGTCGTTGCTGGCGGCGGTGTCGGCCTCGGCGGGGGCGCTGATCGCGGTGCCGTCGGGGGCGGCGGTGGAGTTCCGCCGAAAGCGCCCGGTGATGGTGGCGGCCGACATTGTCAGGTTCGCCGCCCTGACGAGCGTGGCGGTGGCGACGGCGCTGCACGTGGTGACGATGGCGCAGCTGTACGCGGTGAGCGTGATCCAGACGGCGGCGCTGGTGACGTTCCAAGCGGCCAGCGGCGCGCACCTGAGGTCGTTGGTGCCCAAGGAAAAGCGAGCGGAAGCGCTGAGTCGGCTGGACACCTCGTCCTGGACGGCGAACGCGCTGGGGCCGCCGATCGGCGGCACGCTGGTGTCGGCGGTGGGCCCGGCGCTGACGCTGGCGATCGACGCGGTCTCGTACCTCGCGTCGGTGCTGGGGGTGTCGAGGATCCGACAGCCGGAACCACCACCACCGGCCCGAAAGGCCAACAACGGCAAGGAGATCGTCGCCGGCTGGCGTTACCTGCTGGGTGACCGGGCGCTGAGGTTGTTGTTCGCCAACGCCTTGCTGTTCGGCTCCTCGATGCTGATGGTGGTGCCGCTGGAAACCGTGCTGATGCTGAACGTCCTCCACGTCACGCCCTGGCAGTACGGCCTGGTCGTCGGCCTACCGTGCCTGGGCGGCGTGCTCGGGGCCAGGCTGTCGCCCCGCTTGGTCCGACGGTTCGGCCTCCGCCGCGTTCTCCTCGGCGCCGGTATCGCGAGAACCCCTTGGCTGCTGGCGATTCCGCTGGCCACACCGGGCCTCGGCGGCCTCATCCTGTTGATGGCCACGTCGTTCGGCCTGCTGCTGTGCGCCGGCGTGTTCAACCCGGTCTTCACCGCCCACCGCATGGCGATGACCCGCGAGGACATGATGTCCCGCGTCCTCGCCGGCTGGAGCGTCGGCGGCCGCCTCACCCAGCCGCTGTTCATCGCCGCCGGTGGTGCGCTCGCCACCGTCACGAGCCTCCGCACGGCGATCGCGGTCGCCGGCATCCTGTGCGTCACCAGCATTCCGTTCCTGCTCCGCAGCGGCGGCCGCTCACGGGTGTCGGTGCGCACGAGGACCAGGTAGCTGCCGAACACGATCAGCGTCACGAACGAGTGCAGCAGGATGTCGACGGCCACCGCGAGCCGCCATCGCGCGGTCCGCTCGCGCGGCTCGCGCACGTTCCACCGATGCACGACGATCAGGCCGTACGACGGGTCCTCGACGCTCAGCTGCTCCCCCCACGGCGCCATGGTGCCCGAAAAACGGCGCCGGTGGGGGTCAGCCAATTCCCTAGATCTCGATGGTGTGCTTGGGGCCGGTGAACCACTTGCGGGCCGAGGCGAACCACCAGATGGCGATGAGCAGCACCAGGCCGCCGACGGCCAGCGGGGCGTAGTTGACGGCGGTCCAGCTGAAGTCGGCGGCGCCGGGGACGCCGGCGGGCACGGTGGGCAGGATGAAGTAGACCGAGATGATGACGATCTCGATGATGGCGGTCCAGCACATCCACTTGTAGTTGCGGCCGAGGGTCCACGGGCCGGGCACGAAGGAGTCGCCGGCCCGCAGGCGTAGGGCGATCGGGATGAGGAAGGCCAGGTAGAGGCCGATCACGGCGACCGAGACGACGGCGTAGAAGGCAGTGGGCACGCCGGCGGAGCTCTTGTACAGGGCGGGCAGCGTGAGCACCAAGCCGGCCACGCAGGAACCGATGACGGCGTTCACCGGTACGCGGTTGGCGTTCAGCTTCGACCACAGCCGGTGCCCGGGCACCGCGCCGTCACGGCTGAAGGCGTAGCTCATCCGCGAGGTGCTGGTCACGCAACTCATGCCGCAGAAGAACTGGCCGATGGCCGAGATGCCGATGACCACGATGGCCAGGTTGGAGTTCAGCGCGGTGGTGATGATCGAGCCGACGAAGCCGGCCTGCTTGTTGATCTCGTCGACGTTGGTGGCGGCGAACAGGAAGGCCAGCAACAGGACCCAGCCGCCGATGGCCGAGTACAGAATGGACTGCCAGATGCCGCGGGCCGCGGTGCGGGCCGCCCCCTTGGTCTCCTCGGAGATGTGCGCGCAGGCGTCGAAGCCGGTGATCGTGTACTGGGTGAGCAGGAAACCCAGCGGCAGCACGTAGAACCAGTAGGTGCCGTCGGCGAAGCCGGAGTTGTTGATCCGCTCGGTGAACACGAACGCGAAGCTCTGGTGGTGCACCGGCGCGAAGGCCAGGATCGCCACCACGGCGACGACACCGACCACGTGCCAGTACACGGAGATGTTGTTCAGCATGGCGACCAGGTGGCTGCCGAAGATGTTGATCAGCGCGTGCAGCACCAGCACGACCACGAAGATCAGGAATATCTGGGTGAGCGTGCCCTCCCAGCCGGAGTCCACAAGGGACAGGAAGAACGAGATGAAGGTGGCGCAGCCGTAGTCGACCGACGCGGTCACCGCGACCAGCCCGACCAGGTTGAGCCAGCCGGTGAACCAGCCGTGCACCGGCTTGCCCAGTTTCGAGGCCCACCAGTAGATGCCGCCGGCGGTGGGGAAGGCCGACACCAGTTCGGACATGCACAGCCCGATGATCAGGATGAACGCCGAGATGACCGGCCAGCCCCAGCTGATCGCCACCGGCCCACCGTTGTTCCACGCCTGCCCGAACGTGGTGAAGCAGCCGGACAGGATGGAGATGATGGAGAAGGAGATGGCGAAGTTGGAGAAGCCGCTCCACGTCCGGCGCAACTCCTGCCGGTAGCCCAGTCGTGCCAGTGTTGTCGCGTCGTCGTCGATGTGGTCGTCGACCTGCTCGCTCACGGCTACCTCCGCACTGTGTCCAGCAACTCTCCCAACCCAGGATCGCCGAGATCGCTCAGCGCCCGCCCCCACTTCGCGGCCGCCTCGGCCGCGTAGTCGAAGTCGGCGGCCGCCCGGCCGCCCAAAAGTCCACTGTGGACCGTGAACCACAGCGTCCAGGTCACATTGGACATCGTCAGGTACAGGCGAGTCCTGGCGAGAAGCCGATCATTCAGGTCCGCACCGAAGTAGGCAAGGGTCAGTCTGGTCACGCCCTCGACATCGAGCAGCGCCTCGGCGGCGATGTCGCCCAGCTCGAAGCACGGGTCGTTCTGCCCGGACAGCTGGTAGTCGACGATGCGCACCCGGTCGCCGTCGGCGATGAAGTTCTCGGCCAGCAGGTCGTTGTGGCACGGCACCGTCGGCAGCGGCCGCGCGGCCAGCGCCTCCCGGATCCGGGCCACCAACGGCAACTGGTCGGCGTAACCGGCGGGCAACGCCAGCCCGTGCCGGTCGCACAACGCGAGGAACTCGGCCAGTTTCTCGAATATGTCGAAAGTGTTGCCGAACGGCCGCCCGGAGTGCAGCCGGCGGCAGGCGTCGGCGATCCCGTCCAGATACGACGGCACGTCGGCGGCCGACAGCGTCCGGCCGTCCACGTACTCCAGCACCAGGGCGTGCACGTCGGGCAACACCCGCAGCACCCGAGGCCCGGCGCCGGTCTCGGCCGCCTGCACGGTGTTGGCGATCTCCTGCTCCATGGTCACGCCGAGGCCCGCCGCGGTGACGGCCGGGTCGAGCACCCGCAGCACGAACCGTCCCCCGCCGGCGTCGACCCGCACGACCCGGTGGCTGAGCCCGCCCTTGATCACGGTCAGCTCGACCGGCCCGGCGAACTCGGGCACCTGGGAGACGATCTCGTCCAGCACCACCGGCCGCGCCTCCCGTCCTCGGACGAACGTGATCAGCAAGTGTCGGCCCGCGGCTGGCCAGCGTCAACCCGATGCGGTAACAAGAGGGTCGTGGCAGCTGACAGGGCACTCCCCGACCGGGCCAGGATCGTGATCATCGGTGGCGGGGTGGGCGGCGCCAGCGTCGCCTACCACCTCGCCCAGCTGGGCGAACGCGACGTGATCGTGCTCGACCGCGACGAGCTGACCAGCGGCTCGACCTTCCATTCGGCCGGGCTGGTCGGCCAGCTGCGCGCCGATCCGACGCTGACCAGGATGAACCAGCACTCCGCGCAGCTGTACGCCGAGTTGCAGGCCGGTGAACATCCACCCGGCTGGGTGCAGTGCGGCGGTATCCGGCTGGCCTGCACGCCGGACCGGATGGCCGAGGTGCGCCGGCAGATCGGCTGGGCCCGGGCGTTCGGCGTGCCGTTGGAGGAGATCAGCGCCGAGCAGGCCCGAGAGCTGTTCCCGCTGCTGGACACCAAGGGCGTGCTCGGCGGCTCCTACCTGCCGACCGACGGCTATGTGGACCCCTCGCAGCTGGCCTACTCGCTGGCCGCCGGGGCGCGCGCCGGCGGCGTGCGCATCCACCAGCACACCAGGGTCACCGGCATCGACGTGTCGCGCGGCCGGGTGACGAAGGTCCGCACCGACAAGGGCGATGTCGAGGCGGAGATCGTCGTCAACTGCGGCGGCATGTACGCGGCCGAGATCGGCCGGCTGGCCGGCGTGCGGATCCCGATCATCCCGATGTCGCACCAGTACGTGGTCACCGAGCCGGTGCGCGAGCGGGACGGCACGCACCTGCCGACGCTGCGCGACCCGGACAACCTCGTGTACTGGCGCGAGGAGGTCGACGGGCTGCTGATGGGCGGTTACGAGCGTGACTCGCGGGCCTGGTCGCTGGACAAGACCGGCCTGGACCGGATTCCGAGCGACTTCAACGGGAAGCTGCTGGCCGCCGACTGGGAGCGGTTCGCCGAGATCAGCGAGAACGCGGCGATGCGGGTGCCGGTGATGGCCGACCTTGGCATCCGCAAGCTGATCAACGGGCCGGAGGCGTTCACCCCGGACAACGAGTTCTGCCTCGGCGAGACCGAGGTGGCCGGCTTCTTCGTGGCCGCGGGCTTCTGCGCGCACGGCATCGCCGGCGCCGGCGGCATCGGCAAGGTGATGGCCGAGTGGATCGTGGCCGGCGAGGCCCAGCTCGATGTGTCCCATATGGACATTCGCCGGTTCGGCCGGCAGTACCGCTCGCCGTCGTACACGCTGGCCCGGGTCACCGAGAACTACGAGACGTACTACGACATCCCGTTCCCGCACCGGCAGCGCTCGGCCGGCCGGCCGCTGCGGATGTCGCCGGCCTACGCCTGGCATGCCCAGCAGCAGGCCCACTTCAGCGAGAAGTCCGGCTGGGAGCGGGTCGACTACTACCAGAACAACAGGTACGGCGGCGACGACTTCATGCAGCCCCGCGGCTGGGCCGGCATGGGCTGGTCGCCGGCGATCGTGGCCGAGCACCGCGGCACCCGTGCGGCCGCCGGGCTGTTCGACGAGACCTCGTTCGCCAAGATCGAGGTGTCCGGGCCGGGGGCGGCGAAGCTGCTGAGTTGGTTGTGCGCCAACGATGTCGACCGCGAGGTCGGCAGCGTCACCTACACCCAGGCGCTGAACACCCGTGGCGGCATCGAGTGCGACTTCACCGTGGCGCGACTGGAGGAGGACCTCTTCCGGATCGTCACCGGCACGGCCTACGGCTCGCGCGATCTGGCCTGGCTGCGCCAGCACGCGCCGCGGGACGGCTCGGTGCGGATCGCCGATGTCACCGGTCAGTACACGTGTTTCGCTTTGTGGGGCCCGAATGCGCGCAAGATCCTGGCTCAGCTGACGCCGGCCGGGCTGGACAACGAGTCGTTCCCGTACATGACCGCGCAGCAGATCACCGTCGGGGACGTGCCGCTGGTCGCGCAGCGGGTGACCTTCGTCGGCGAGCTGGGCTGGGAGCTCTACGCGTCGGCCGAGTACGGCGCCGGGCTGTGGGCGACGCTGTGGGAGTACGGGCAGGACTTCGGGCTGATCGCCGGCGGGTACCGGGCGATCGACAGCATGCGGCTGGAGAAGGGTTACCGGCTCTGGGGTTCCGACCTCACGCCGGACCACAACCCTTACGAGGCCGGGCTGGGCTTCGCCGTCAAGAAGGACAAGCCCTTCCTGGGCCGGGACGCGTTGCTGGCCGCCAAGGAGCGGGGCATCACCCGCCGGCTGCGCTGTCTGACGTTGGACGAGGAGCACGCGGTGCCGCTGGGCGGCGAGCCGGTGCGCATCGGCGGCAAGATCGTCGGCCGCATCACCAGCGGCGGCTTCGGCTACACCGTGGACAAGCCGATCGCCTTCGCCTACCTGCCGGCCGAAACGCCCATCGGCGCCACCCTTTCGGTGGAGTTGTTCGGCGAATGGGTGAACGGTGTGGTGACAAGGGATCCGCTGTTCGACCCCAAGGGCGACCGCGTCAAGGCATGACGAATAACGTCAACGGTCAAGGGATTCGTGGGGGTAACCCCCGGATACCTTGACTGGCTTGATTCTCCTGGTATCAGTGGGTTTCGGTAGCACTACTGAGGGGAATCACAAGTGAACAAGTTACGAGCGGCGCTCGCGCTGCCGGTGGTGGCGCTCGCCGCGTTGACGACGGCCGTGCCCGCCACCGCGGCGCCGGAACAGCCGGCGCGGACGATCACCTGGGCGCCCTGCGAACAGGACGCCACCGTCGACTGCGGCACGCTGGTCCTGCCGATCAACTGGGACAACCCGAAGGACGGCACGTTCTCGCTTGCCCTGGCCCGCCGCAAGGCGACCGACCCGGGCAAGCGCATCGGCTCGCTGGTGTTCGACCCGGGCGGTCCCGGCGGCTCCGGCGTGTTGTCGCTGATCTACAGCCCGACCATGTTCTCGCCGGAGCTGATGAGCCGGTTCGACATCATCGGTTTCGACCCGCGCGGCGTGAATCCGCACGACGCCATCAAGTGCGACCGGTCCGTGCTCCAGCAGGCGCCGACCGACCCGCCGGACACGCCCAAGGGCTACGCCGCCGCGGTGGCGTACCGCAAGACGCTCATGGACGACTGCCGCAAGCTCAGCGGGCCGCTGATCGACCACGTGGACAACATCAGCGTGGTCAAGGACATCGACGCGATCCGGGCCGCGCTGGGCGAGAAGAAGCTGACCTACTACGGCGTCTCCTACGGCACCCTGATGGGCCAGCAGTACGCCGAGATGTTCCCGGACCACGTGCGCGCGCTGGCCCTGGACAGCAACATGGACCACAGCCAGCGCACCACCGGCTTCACCGTCACCGAGGCGCAGACCGACGAGGACGCCTTCCAGGAGTTCGTGAAGTGGTGCGACCGGGACGCCACCTGCGCGCTGCACGGGCAGGACGTCAACCTGCTGTTCAACCAGCTCTACGCCAAGGCGCAGGCCGGCAAGCTGATCGATCCGAACACCCAGCAGCCGATGACCCCGGACGAGCTGTCCGGCCTGCCGGTCGGCTACCTGTACGGGCCGGACTGGACGTACCTGGCCCAGGATCTCAAGGCACTGGCCGACAGCACCACCGCGTTCGGCCCCAAGGCCGACACGCCGGTACTGGTGTACTTCCCGTTCGCCTTCTGCGCCGACTGGAAGTTCGACCTGCCCAACGCCGCCTCCGTCGCCCTCCAGCGCCGCATCAGCAACGCCGTCGCCCCGACGCTTCGCCTGTCCGGCATCGGCTGGGGCGCCATGACCGGCTGCCTCGGCGTCGACAAGGTGGCCAATCCTCAGCACCCGTACCAGGTTCACGGCACGCCGCCGCTGCTCATCATCGGCGGCAAGCACGACCCCGCCACCCCTTACGCCTGGTCCGTCGGCGCCGCCAGCCAGATCCGCAACTCCACCCTGCTCACCTATGACGGCTGGGGCCACGGCCAGTACTTCAAGAGCCCCTGTGTGGTCGCCGCCACCGACCAGTACCTGATCTCCGGCACGCTGCCGGCCAAGGGCACCCACTGCCCGGCCGTGCCACCGACCACCACCGGCTTCGCCGGCCAGCGCTCGCCGCTGCCCGCGGTCGGCTTCTGAGCTGTGCCAAGGGATTCGGGGGGTCAGCCCCGAATCCCTTGGCCGGCCAGGGAAACGCGGAGGCCGGTGACGGCGGGCAGGTCGGCCAGGGCGACGTCGTGCTCGACGAGGGCGATCAGCAGGCGCTCGAAGCCGGTCAACAGGTCGGGGACGGCGTCGTCGGGGATGCGGTAGGTGTCGACCAACAGCCGCAGGCGCATCTCGTCGGGATCGCCGAAGATGTCGAGGAAGAACGAGATCGTGTCGTTGTCGGTCTCGGCGACCCACTCGAACATGCTGGCCGGCTGGCGAAGACCGGCGGTGGGTCGGCTCTCGCCGGCGACGGACCACATGTCGTTGAAGCGGGTGCGCAGGTCGAGTGGGACGCCGCGATCTTGCTGGATCTCGGCCAGCAGGGCCTGTTGTGCCAAGGTGTCGAAGCGGCCGTAACGCAAGGCGCGCATGGAACCCTCGACGGCGATCGGCACGAGCTGGTCGAAGGTGGCAACGTCGGTCGCGATCGACACGAGGCCGGTTTCGGTCAGGGTGCCGACGGTGCGCCGCAGCGCCGGATCGAACCGGTTGCCGCAGATCATGCCGAGATGACACGTCGAAACGCCGGTGGCGCACCGCAGGATCGCGGCGGTCGCGGCCAGCAGCACGGCCGACGTGCTGGTCCGCAATCGCTGTGCCACCAACGGTGTCGCGACGGCGGCGGCCCGGCTGGACAGCAGTCCGGTACGAAACCGGGGGCGATCGTGCGGCCTCGCGGGGCCGAACATGCTCGGCTGCATCGACTCGAGTTCCTTGCGCAGATAGGACATCGCCGCGGCGTTGATCCGTCGGCCGATCGGACCGCGTTCCAGGACGGCCTCGGCGACGGGCTGACGGCACGGCGGCAACGGCGGCTCGGGCAGGCCGTCGGCCGCGGCGTCGAGCAGTTCGCCCAGCTGCTCACCGAAGATCTCCGCGCCGCGCATGTCCGAGAACACATGGGCGATGCCGAAAACCACGGCCGCCGGGATGTCGTCGGCCAGGACCACGATGACCCGCAACGGAAACTCGCGCGTGTGGTCGAAATAGCTGTGTGACAGGCCAATAATCTGCTCGTCGACGGTGTCCGCCACGGCGGCGCCGGCCACCGGCAACACTGTGACGTCGACGCCGCCCTCGGCCACGGCCGTCTGCGTGACCCGGTCGCCGAACGTCAACAACGACCGGACCGACTCGTGTCGGCCGATCAGGACGCCGAGCCGGTCGAGCACCGTGTCCAGCGACAGGCCGGCCGGCACCGGGGCGCAGCCCCGCATGAAGAACCAGTCATGCACGTCCGGCAGGAACTGGCTGATGTCCGCCCAGGTCGTCTCCTGCGCCCAGGTCAGCGGCGCGGGCCCGGCGGCCGATCCGGTGAAACGAACGGTCCGGCGGTAGCCAGCGCTCTGCATGCCCGTGCCTCCCTTGGCCTGACGCGAGCGCCGACGTTACTGGCGGCTCGCCCCCATCGGCCACGAACGAAAGGGCACCGTGCACCCGGGTCCGGGCTCGACCGATTGGCGCACAAGCATTTCGAGCGCGGGGCTCCCGGCGACCCGGGAGCCCCGCCGCGTCAGGCGACGATGCCGAACTTCGGTACCCGCACAGGATTCCCCTCCCCTGGGTCATCCCCCCGTGACAATCCCCCGTTCCCGCCAGGGAAGTATCGCGGGCGGCGGGGGAACGCCGACAGGACCGGAAATGACCATGGGAAATGGGTATGTTGACCCACGCCGTCAGTCGGCGCCCTCGGGTCCGAGTCCGTGCCGCTTCGCGTATTCCACGGCCTCGGCCCGGTTCTGCAGGCCGACCT
Source organism: Kutzneria sp. (assembly GCA_035492655.1). GTDB lineage: Bacteria > Actinomycetota > Actinomycetes > Mycobacteriales > Pseudonocardiaceae > Kutzneria. The sequence continues at coordinate 11,791 of DATJJB010000621.1, forward strand.
TGGTGTAGGCGTGGTTGAGGTGCGTCTTCACGGTCGCCTCGCTGACGGTGAGCCTGCGCGCGATCTCGGCGTTGGTCAACCCCGCGGCGACCAGCCGGAGCACGTCGGCCTCCCGGGCGGTCAGCTCGCCGCGATGATCTCGCCCGATCGGGCGACGCGGCGCCGGGCCGGTGCCGGCCACCACGGCCCGCAGCGCGCGGATCACGGTGTCCCGGTCGGCCGTCGGCGGCAGCCAGCCGGCCGCGCCGGCCTGCAGCGCCGGCAGCACCTGCTCGTTGGTCGCGGGCAGCACCGCGATCACGATCACCGCGGTCGCCGGGTGCTCGGCGCGGACCGTGCGGGTCAGCTCGACCGCGTCGCCACCGGGCAGGGACAGGCCCAGTAGCAGCACTTCTGGTCGGTGCCGGTCCAACAGTGGGGGCACCAGGGCGTGGTGCGTCGCCGTGCCGACCACGGCGACGCCGGGTAAGTGCCCGAGGGCGGTGTCCAGGCCGGATCTGACCGGGACGCGGTCCTCGGCGACCACGACACGGACAATCGGGGTGTCCAAAGCCGTCATGGGCAAATGATGGTATGCCCACCCCGAATACGCCCGGATTTCGGTACCGGTTCTAGTTCCGCAGCGCCGCCAGCACGAAATCGGCGATCTCGGCACCCAGTTGCTCGGGGGACTTGGGGCCGTCCGGCCGATACCAGGTCGGCAATTGGTTCACCACGCCAAGCGCGATCAGCACGGCCGTGTCGGCCGGCGTCACCGAACTGAACTCGCCGGCCGCCTGCGCCTTGGCGATCACGTCCCGGAACGTGCGCTGGTAGCGGCGGCGGTCGGCCCGGAAAGCGGCCATCCGCTCCGAGTCCAGCTTGTGCATCTCCCGCACGAACACGGCCGTCTCGTCGATCCGCGCCGCGGTCGTCACGACCAGGTTGACCATGATCGCCCGCACCGTCTCGGGCGCGTCGCGGCCCTCGGCGATGATCCGGTCCAGCTCCGCGGTCTGCAGCCCGATCAGCGAGTGGTAGATCTCGTAGAGCAGGTCGTCCTTGGAGTCGAAGTAGTGGTAGAGCGCGCCCTTGGTCACCTCGGCGTACGCCACCACCTCCTGCACCGTGGTGGCGTCGAAGCCCTTCTCCGCGAACAGCTTCACCGCCGCGCGCAGGATGCGGCCCTCCATCGGGGTCAGCTCGCCGCGCCCCTGCGAAGCCTTCGTCACCACTACCTCCCGCCGTGAGAAATCACTGCCGGCCCAGGGCCCTGACCACGTCGAACTGGTCCGCCCCGGTGGGCAACACCATGATCGCGGGCGTGTCCAGGCCCTGCTCGACGTACTCCTGCACCCGCTCGCGGCAGCGGTCAAGGCTGCCATGCACGACCAGGTCGTCCACCACGTGGTCCGGGATGGCCGCGTTGGCGCCCTTGCGGTCGCCGGCCGCCCACAGCCGGTGCATCTCGGCCAGGTCCTCGCCGCGGCCGAGCCAGTCGTGGAACGCCGCGTAGGCCGGCACGGTCAGGTAGCTGCTGATCAGCATCCGACCGAAAGCCCTTGCCGCGGCAACATCTTCGGTCGGGCAGACGAAGACCCGGGCCACCAGTTCCTTGCCGGTGCCCAGTTCGGCCCGCACCTGAGGCACGTCGGTCGGGGCCAGCCAGTTGGTGATCGCGCCGTCGGCCTCCTTGGCGGCCAGCCGCAGCATGCCGGGGCGCAGCGCCGCCAGCATCACCTGCGGGGCCTGCTCCGGCACCCGCTCCAGCTTGAACCGGCTGACCTGGAACGAGCCGAAGTCGCCGTCCACCTTCTCGCCGGCCAGCGCCTTCTGCAGGAACCGCAGCGTGTCGCGGACGTGCGCGAACGGCTCGGTGAACTCGCGGGCGTTCCAGCCCTGCACGATCACCGGCGAGCTCGACCCGATGCCCAGCGCGAACCGGCCCGGGGCCAGCTCGGCGATCGTCGCGGCCTGCATGGCCAGCAGGCCGGGACCGCGGGTGTAGACCGGGGCGATGGCCGTGCCCAGGCGCAGCGACGGCGCCCACTCGGCGGCCAGTGCCAGCGGCGTGAACGCGTCCGTGCCGGCCGTCTCGGCCGACCACACGTCGGTGTAGCCCAGGTCGGGCAGCGACTTGACCAGATCGCGCTGCTGCGGCAGCGGGATCCCGGCCAAGGGAAGCGTGATACCCCAACGACTCATGTCAGATCACCATCGGACGGATCGTCGCGCCACCGTCGATGACCAGCGTCTGGCCGGTCATCCAGGACGAGTCGTCGCCGGCCAGGAAGACCGCCGCCTTCGCGATGTCCTCCGGCTCGCCGATGCGGCCCAGCGGCAGCGCCTTGTTCAGGTGCTCCTCGTTGTTCTCCCACAGGCCGCGGGCCAGGTGGGTGCGCACCACGCCAGGGGCGATCGCGTTCACCCGGGTGGTGGGGGCCAGCTCCATGGCGAACTGGCGGGTCAGGTGGATGACCGCCGCCTTGGTCGCGTTGTAGTAGCCGATGCCGATCTCCGGGGCCAGGCCGCCGATCGAGGCGATGTTGATGATCGAGCCGCCGGACGCGGACATCCCGGCCTTCCACACCAGGCCGGTCCACAGCACGATCGACATCTGGTTGACCTGCACGGTCTTCTCGGCGCGGGGGATGTCCAGGTCGACCATCGGGCCGAAGTAGGGGTTCGTGCCGGCGTTGTTGACCAGGACGTCGATGCCGCCGAACTCCGCCACCGCCGCGTCCACGCAGGCCTGGGCCTGCTCCTGGTCGCCGACGTGCGCCGCCTTGGCCAGCACCTTGGCCCCCGGCTGGGCCTGCTTCAGCTCCTCGGCGACCTGGTCGAGCGCCTCCTGCTTGCGTGAGGACAGCACCACGTTGGCGCCCTGCGCGGCCAGCGCGAAGGCGATCGCCTTGCCGATGCCGCGGGACGCGCCGGTGATCAGCGCGGTCTTGCCGGTCAGACCTGACATCTTCGTCGCTCCTGTGGTCGGGTGGCCCCCACGGTACAATACCGACCAGTCGGTACGCAGGCACTACGAGGAGGTATTCGGCATGCAGGTGCGCGACAGCGTGGTCGTGGTGACCGGGGCCGGTCGGGGGATCGGGGCCGCGTTGGCCCGCCGGTTCGCCGCCGAGGGCGCCGCCGGCATCGTGGTCTCCGACATCGACGGCGACGCCGCGTCGGCCGTCGCCGCGTCGTTGGACGTGCCGGCCGTCGGCGTCGCCGCCGACGTCACCGATTTCGACGCCGTCGCTTCCCTGGTGACCGCCGCCGAGCAGTTCGGCCCCGTGGACCTGTTCTGCTCCAACGCCGGCGTCGCCTTCGGCCGGGGCATGGACGCCTCACCGGCCGACTGGGCGACAAACCTCAATGTCAACCTGATGGCTCACGTGCACGCGGCCAACGCCGCCCTGCCGTCCATGCTGGCGCGCGGCCGCGGCTACTTCCTCAACACCGCCTCCGCCGCCGGCCTGCTCATGTCCCCCGGCGACGCCCCGTACTCCGTGTCCAAGCACGCCGCCGTCGCCTTCGCCGAGTGGCTCTCCGCCACCTACGGCGACCAGGGCATCGGCGTCAGCGTCCTGTGCCCCATGGGCGTGCGGACCGACATGCTCATGCCCGGCATCGAGCAGGGCGAGACCGCCGCCCTGGCCGTCGCCGCCTTCGGCGACATCCTCGAGCCCGCCGACGTCGCCGGCATCGTCGTCGAGGGCCTGGCCGCCGAGAAGTTCCACATCCTGCCCCACCCCGAGGTGGCCAAGTTCGTGCAGCGCAAGGCCGACGACGTCGACCGCTGGCTGTCCGGCATGCGCCGCGCCGTCGCCCAACTGCCGCACTGACGCCGCCCCCCTACCCCCAGCTTCCCCTACCCCAGCCACCACGCCACTTTTCAGCCACATGCGCTTCCTATGTGGCGCCTGATGCCACATAGGAAGCGCATGTGAAAAAAGCCGGCGTCAGCCGAGGGAGCGCTTCAGGAAGTCGACCTGCAACAGCAGCAGGTTCTCGGCGACCTGCTCCTGGGGCGTCATGTGGGTGACGCCGGACAGCGGCAGCACGGTGTGCGGGCGGCCGGCGGCCAACAACGCCGAGCTCAGCCGCAGGGTGTGGGCGGCGACGACGTTGTCGTCGGCCAGGCCGTGAATGATCATCAGGTCCTGGCTGAGCTTGGGGGCGTCGTCGATGAGCGAGTTGGCGTCGTAGACCTCGGGCCGCTCCAGGGGGTTGCCCAGGTAGCGCTCGGTGTAGTGGGTGTCGTAGAGCCGCCAGTCGGTGACGGGGGCGCCGGCGAT
>DATJJB010000622.1:0-15087 GCA_035492655.1 Kutzneria sp.
AACAGCTGCTGCGGCCATCCGGCCGACGGCGAGTCCATGTCGGACGCGGTCCGCCGCCGGGTGAAGGACGAGCTGGGCCTGGACGTCGGCCGGGTGGACCTGATCCTGCCGCGGTTCCGCTACGTCGCCGAGCAGGACGGCGTCGTCGAGAACGAGATGTGCCCGGTGTTCCGGGCCCGCGCGTACGGCGAGGTGGCCCGCGACCCGGCCGAGGTGGAGGACGCCCGCTGGGTGGACTGGCCGGAGCTGCTGGGCATGTTGGACGACCCGCGCCTGTCCACGTGGTGCCGGCTCCAGCTGACGCAGCTGCGTGAGCTGGGCGAACACCCGGACCAGTGGCCGACCGGCGAACCGACACAGCTGCCGCCGGCCGCTACGCCCTGACCAACGTCCGCAGCCGGGCCATCGCGGCGGCCCCGAGCAGGGGGCCGATGGCCAGCAGTGGCACGGCCAGCCGCCAGCCGACCAGGTCGGCCAGCACCGGCAGGGCCTGGATCGTCACGACGCTGACCAGGAAGCCGATGGCGGTCTGGGCGGTCAGCGCGGTGCCGACGTAGCGCTGATCGGCGACTTCGGTCAGCGCGGCCGAGAACTGGGCCGAATCGGCGATCACGGTCGCGCCCCACACGGCCAGCACGATCAGGAACAGCCACGGCACGTCGAACACGACCACTGACAGCAGGCCGCTGGCCGCGCTGAACAGCATGGCCAGCATCGCCACGTAGGCCCGGCCGTGCCGGTCGGCCCAGTAGCCGGCGACGAGGCAGCCGACCAGGCCGCACCCGCCGGCGATCAGGAACGCCGCCACGCCGATGCCGGCCCGGCCTTGCACTGCTGACGAAGCGGCGAGATAGGTCGGCAGCCAGGACCAGAGGGCGTACAGCTCCCACATGTGGCCGAAGTAGCCGAGGTTGACCAGCCGCTGCTTGCGGTCGGCGAACATCGTCAGGACGTAACGGGGATCGGGCACGCGAGTCGGCCTCATCGCCGGGCCCGAGCGCATGAACGCCAGCGAGAGCGCCGCACCGGCCACGGCCAACACCGCCGCCGCCAGCAACACGCCGCGCCACGGCAGCGCGGTCAGGCCGTTGATCAGCTGCGGCGCGGCCGAGCCGACCGACAGCGCGCCGACGACCAGGCCCAGGGCCAGGCCGCGGGCGTTGGGCAGCCAGGACACGACGATCTTCATGCCCGGCGGGTAGACGCCGGCCAGGCACACGCCGGTGAGCAGCCGCAGCGCCAGCACCGTCCACGCGTCGTGCGCGGCCAGCGCCAGGCCCGCGGTGGCCGCCGCACCCAGGACCGCGCTGAGCGCGATCAGCACGTTCGGCCGGATCCGGTCGGCCAGGTTGCCCAACGCCGAGCCGACCGCGCCGACAGCGAAGCCGACCTGCACGGTCGCGGTCAGCCACACCGACTGGGTGCCGGTCAGCGTGAAGTCGGCCCGCAGCGCCGGGGCCACCGCCGAGGCGGAGAACCACAGCGCCAGCACCAGGACCTGGACCAGGGCGACCAGGGCCAGCTGGAACCGCGGAGTGTGGACCATTCGGGCGACGCTAGTGGGCCGTCCCGCACCACCGCGACCTGGCGAACGGGTGACCCGGCTGTGTCAGGAAGGGGTCCTTCCTGACGTTCAACGCGAGGATCGGTCCCTTGATCTTGCTCAGGCGCCGGGGGCCTGGAAGAGGACGGGGGGCACGACGGTGGGCGGGGTGCGGGGCTTCTCGACCGGCTCGGGGGTGAAGGTGATCTCGGCCACCGGTTCCTTCCGGACGGCGGCGACCGGCTCCTTGGCGACCGGCGCGGGCTGCTCGGGCGCCTTGGCCGGGGCCGGCTGCTCCACGGCCTTCACCGGCGCGGGCTGCTGCTCCGGAGCCGGCTCAGCCACCGAGGCGGCCACGGCGGCCGGGGCCGGCTTGTCCGGGGAGGCGTCGAGCACCGCCCGGGCCTGGTCGATCCACATCGTCCACATGACCTCGTCGCGGGTGCCCTTGACCTCCGCCTTGAGCGCCGACAACGCGCCGCGCACCTGGGCCGCGAGCACGGAATTGGCCCGCACCTGCGCCCATATCTGCTTGGCTTCGGCGTCCCGGCGCTTGACCACCTGGCGGACCTTGTCCTGCAACACCGGCCGAGGCAGGCTCTGCCACTGCTCGACGACGGAGGCGGGAGTCGGGGGCATACGACGGCCATCCTTACAACTCGAGAAAACAACCTTCGGGCTGGACAAATGGCACCGCCCCGCCCTGCCGCGATTCTAGCCGGTAACAGCGGAGCGTGACCCCACGCTGGGCCGAATCGGTGAGCAACTTGCGTGAAGGCTACCCGGTGGGCAAATTATCAACACCATGAGGCCGGCTTCGCTGTCCGCACTCGCCGCGTTCCTGGTCGTCATCTCGATGACGACGTCCCCGTCCGCCACCGCGGATCCGACACCACCGGTCCAGGTCGACGGCACGACGAAGCCGATCGGCCCGGGCACCACCCTGTCCACCTTCACCCGGGTCGACCCCAACGGCTGGCTGAGCGGCACCGTGCTGACCGCGGATCTGAGCGATCCACGGCTGACCGTCGGCCTGCTCACACCGCCGCACGTGGGCCAGGTCCAGACCGTGACCACGATGGCCACCGCCCAGCACGCCTTCGCCGGCGTGAACGGGGACTTCTTCGACATCAACAACACCGGCGCGCCGCGCGGGATCGAAGTGTCGAACGGGCAGCTGCTCAAGGGCCCGTGGACCGACCCGACCCCGTGGCGGCCGTCGGTCGGCGTGGACGCCGACGACATCGGACGGATCGTGAACGCCTATCTGGACGGCAAGGTCACGCTGCCATCCGGGCAGTTGCCGTTGGACGGCCTGAACCAGGAGCAGGCGCCGCCGAACGGTCTCGCGGTGTTCACGCCGGCGTGGGGCACCGCCTCCCGCGCGTTCTACAACGTGACCAGGGTTCACGAAGTGGCCGTGGTCAACGGAGTTGTCGCGGCACACGACCCGGGTCCGATCCCGGACAACGGATTCGTCCTCGCCGGCACCGGTTCCGACGCGGATCTGCTGGCGGGGCTGCACATCGGCGACCCGGTGTCGGTGACCTACGGACCACGAACGGAGCCGGCGAACACCTTCAAGACGCTGATCGGCGTGCGGGATGTGGCGATCCGGGACGGGCAGGTGCAGACCCTGACCGACACCGCGGTCAACCCGGAGACGGCGATCGGCTTCTCCCAGGACGGCAAGAAGATGCAGCTGGTCGTGATCGACGGCCGGACGCCGGCCAGCCGGGGCGTGACCGAGCAGCAGCTGGCCGAAATCATGCAGCAGCGCGGGGCCTACAACGCCGTGATCATCGACGGTGGCGGCTCCTCCACGTTGGTCAGCCGCGACGCCGGCACGCCGGACGTGTGGCAGCGCAACGTGCCGTCCGACGGCGTGGAACGCGAGGTGGGCAACGGAATCGGCCTGTTCGCCGCGCCCGGCAGCGGCCGGCTCAACGGCATCGACCTGAACACCGGGGACAAGGTGTTCACCGGCCTGCACCGGCAGCTCAAGGCCACCGGCTACGACGAGGAGTACGGACCGGCTGATCTCGGCACACCGCACTGGTTCGGGGCGGACCGCAACGGCTTGGTCACCGGGCGTCAACCCGGCACCGCTCAGGTCGCGGTGGCAGCCAAGGGAATCAGCCGGCAGGGCAAGATCCAGGTGCTGCCGGCGTTGAGCCGGATCACCGCCACGCCGAAGGTGGTGTCGCTGCTGGCCGGCCAGACCGCGCGCGTGCAGGTCACCGGCTACGACGCGATCGGCGAGTCGGCGGCCATCGATCCGGTCGACATGAAGCTGGACTACGACCACTCGCTGGTCGGCATCGCGCCGAATCCCGATGGCACGCTGGCGCTCACGCCGAACACCACGCAGGGCACCGGCGTTGTCACCGTGCGCGTCGGCGACCATGTGTCCGAGTTCGGCGTGACGGTCGGGCTGAAGTCCGAGCCGGTGACCGGTTTCGACGACGTGACCGGCTGGAAGTTCAGCTCGGCCCGAGGATCCGGCGCGATCGCCGGCGCGCCGGGCCAGACCGGCAACGCGCTCCGGCTGAACTTCGACTTCACCAAGTCGGTCGAGATCCGGACCGCGGTGGCGACGGCCCCGACGCCGATCCCGGTCGACGGCACCGCCCGGCAGTTCCAGCTGGCGGTCAACGGGGACGGCAAGGGCGAGTGGCTGGCCGCGCTGATCACCGACGCGTCCGGCGCCAACAGCTCCGTCTACGGCGAGCACGTCACGTGGAACGGTTGGCAGCGAACGACTTTCACCGTGCCGACGACGGTGAAGGAGCCGATCACGGTGCGCGGCGTCGAGGCGATCGAGGCGACCAGGGCCCAGTACAGCGGGCAGCTGGACTTCGACGACCTGACCGCCGGGGTGGCGCTGCCGGTCACCGTGCCGCCGGATCCGCCGGTGCTCGACCCACTGGTCCGCGAACAGTCCACTTCGGACGGTGGCGTGGCCGTGCTGTCCGCGGTGACCGACAAGGCGCTGGCCCAGGCGGTCGCCTCGCACCCGAAGTTCCTGGTGGTCGACGGCACTGCGCCCGACACCAAGGCCAAGGTCGACGCGGCGGTGCGGGGCCGGTTCCCGGTCTACTACTCCCCCGGCCGGGACTACGGACCCGACTGGACGAGCACGTTCGGGCCGGACCACCAGACGTTCGTACGGGACGGCATCCGCTATGTGCTGCTGAACTCGGCCACCGGTGCGCTTAGGTCATCTGACTACGCACAACTGGCCGACCTCAAGGACCAGTTGACCGGCCGAGTGGTGGTCGTCACGTACGGGATCAGCGACCCCAATGAGCGGCGAATGCTCGACCATTGGCTGCCGCACGACGCCGAGGTGATCGAGGCGACCGGCCCGACCGGCGTCGAACGGGACGACGGCCTGCCGTGGATTCACGTGCCGGCGTCGGACATCGGCTGGACCACGGTGACCGACCAGGTCGAATTCCGGCCCGTGCTCGACGGGATCACCATCACCGCCGACCCGGACAAGATCACCGCGACCAGCACGTCAGGCCTGCCGCTGCGCTACCCGATGAGCGTGACCTGGACCGGCAGCCGTGGCGTGCGCATCGGCGACACCCGTTGCGGATGGGGCGACATCCTGGCCTTCGACCCGTCGACCGGCGACTACGAACGCTGCCGATCGGGATCAGTCGAGCTGACCATCACGGCCAACCACACCAGCCAGACCATCAAGCTGTGAAACGAAAGCGGCCCCCGGCAGCGCCGGGGGCCGCTTCGTCACGCCGCTACGCGTTTCGGCACGAACAGCGAGCCCGCCGCGCCGACCAGGCCGAGCACACCGGCCACGATGAACGCGGCCCGCAGGCCGGTGGCATCGGGCCCGGAACCGCCGCCGACCGTGGCCAGGGTGGCCACCGCGACGAACACCGTGGTGCCGAACGCGCCCATGACCTGCTGCAACGTCGCCATGATCGCGCTGCCGTGGGAGTACAGGTTCTCCGGCAGGTCGTTCAGGCCGGAGGTGAACAGCGGCGTCATCATCAGGCCGAGGCCGGCCATCAGCAGCACGTGGATGCCGATCACCGCGATCAGCGGCGAGTCCGGCCCCAGCACGGCGAACAGCCACAGCGCCACCGCCATGGCGATCGCGCCCGGGATGACCAGCGGCCGCGCGCCGATGCGGTCGAACAACGCGCCGACCGGACGGCCGAGCAGGCCCAGCACCAGACCGCCGGGCAGCACGGCCAGGCCGCTCACGAAAGTGCTCTGGTGCAAGACGGTCTGCAGGTACAGCGGCAACAGGATCGCGCCCGCGCCGATGAGGCACATGAACAGCACGCTCGTCAGCACGACGGCGACCACGAAGCTGCGATAGGTGAACGGTCGCAGGTCGAGCAGCGCCCGGTCGTTCCGCTGGAGCCGCAGCTGACGCCAGGTGAACAAGACCAGCGCGACCACGCCGACCACGACCGACACCCACGGCGGCAGCGGCTGCGACGACGGGTCGCCGCTGCCGGACAGGCCGAACAGCACGCCACCGAAGCCCAGCGCCGACAGGATCACCGACGGGACGTCCAGCGGCACCTTGCGGGTCTCGCTGTCCAGCTTGAGCAGGATGGCGCCGGCGATCAGCGCGGCAACGGCCAGCGGCAGCACGATGCCGAACATCCAGCGCCAGCCCAGCGAGGACAGCACCGCGCCGCCGATCGTCGGGCCGATGGCCGGGGCCACCGCGATGACGATGGTGATCGTGCCCATGGTCTCGCCGCGGCGCTCCGGCGGCACCAGCTTCATCACCGTGGTCATCAGCAGCGGCAGCATCACCGCGGTGCCGCAGGCCTGCACGATCCGGCCGACCAGCAGCATCGGGAAGCCGGTGGCCACCGCGGCCAACAGCGTGCCGAGGCTGAACGCGGTCAGCGACACGATGAACACCTGGCGCGGCGTGAGCCGCTCCAGCATGAAGCCGGTGGTCGGGATGACCACCGCCATGGTCAGCAGGAAGCCGCTGGTCAGCCACTGCGCGGTGGTGGTCGGGATGCGCAGGTCGACGGTCAGGTCGCGCAGCGCGACGCTCAGGATGGTCTCGTTCAGGATCATCACGAACGCCGACAACACCAGGATCCCGATCAGGAGCCAGGATCGTGACGGCGCGCGACTCTCGGCTGCGTGCGTCATCGGGACAGTCTGTGTCATGAGTGGGATCCCCCCGAGTGGACAGGCGCCACCATCATGACACGTAGGACGTCCGGAGTTGCCCGGATTATTCCCTCGGCACGACACGTCAACGGCCCATCACCGCTGGTCAGCGGTAATGGGCCGATGGCGTGAACTATGTTATGTCCGACCTTACTTCTTGGCGAAGTCCTGGCGGCTGAGCATGTTGCTGATCTGCCCGGCGTCCAGCGCCTTGGGCTCGGCCACGTGCACCATCGACACGACCTCGCGGCCGAGCAGGCCGGCGCCGATCCAGCCGAACAGGATGCGCACCTTGCGGTTGAAGGTCGGCATCTTGGCCACGTGGTAGGCGCGGTGCGCGGCCCACGCGGTCCAGCCCTTGCCCTTGGTGTTGTAGACGTCGGCCACACCCTTGTGCAGGCCGAGGCTGGCGACCGCGCCCACGTTCTTGTGGAAGTAGTCGGTGACCTTCTTCTCCCGCAGCGAGGCCAGGATGTTGTCGGCCAGCACCTTGGCCTGACGCACGGCGTGCTGCGCGTTCGGCGGGCAGGTGGCCTCCGGGTCGGCGTCCCGCTTGGACAGGTCCGGCACGCTGGCGCAGTCGCCGGCCGCCCAGATCACGCCCTCGTGGCCCTGCACCTGCATGGCGGCGTTGGCCACCACGCGCTTGCGCTGGTCGAGCGGCAGACCGGCCTCGGCCAGCACCGGGTTGGCGGTGACGCCGGCGGTCCAGATGATCGTGTCGCTGTCGTACTCGGTGCCGTCGGACAGCCGCACGTGGCCGTTCTCCACGCTCTGCGCGAAGGTCTTGAGGAAGACCTCGATGCCGCGCTGGCGGAGCTTGTCCACGGTGTAGACGCCGAGGCTCTCGCGGACCTCGGGCAGGATGCGCGGCGCGGCCTCGACCAGCACCCAGCGCATGTCGTTGGCCTCGATGGTGGAGTAGTACTTCAGCGCCGAGCGGGCCATGTCCTCGAGCTCGCCCAGGGCCTCCACGCCGGCGAAGCCGCCGCCGATGACGGTGAAGGTGAGCAGCTTCTTGCGGGTGGCGGCGTCGGTGGTGCTGGCCGCCAGGTCCAGCCGCGACAGCACGTGGTTGCGCAGGTAGACGGCCTCGCCGATGGTCTTGAGGCCGATGCCGTGCTCGGCCAGGCCCGGGATCGGCAGCAGCCGGGTGACCGCGCCGAGGGCCACGACGAGGGTGTCGTACGGGATCTCGTCGACCGAGCCGCTCTCGGTCTTGACGGTGACGATCTTGCGGTCGGGGTCGACGGCCGTGACGCGCGCGGTGCGCACGTGGCAGCGGTCGAGGGTGCGGCGCAGCGGGACGGTGACGTGGCGCGGCTCGATGGAGCCGGCGGCCGCCTCGGGGAGGAACGGCTGGTACGTCATGTGCGGCTGCGGGTCGATCACCGTCACGGACGCCTCGTTGGAGCGCAGCTTCTTCTGGAGACGCAGCGCGGTGTAGAGGCCGACGTAGCCTCCACCGAGCACGACGATCCGAGCGGGCTGCTTGCTGCTGGCCACGGCCAATCCCCTCCGGGTTTGATACACCAATGCACTGAATGCACCGACGTACTGAGTGTAGAGCTGTATCGTGTCAGTCATGGGGCTTTCTGACAGTGACGTCAGCCACGCATCGGAGTCGGCGCCGCGCAAACGGGTGCACACGAAAGCGCGACTACTCCGGGCGGCGGTCGAGGTCCTCGCGGAGCGTGGCTACCACGCGTCGTCGATCGACGAGATCTGTGCCCGGGCGGGCTACACCCGAGGTGCTTTCTACTCCAACTACAGCAGCAAGGACGAGCTGGTGGTGGAGGTGTTCGACCAGTACGCGACCCAGCGCCGAGAGCGACTGGCCGTGCTGGCCGCCAGCGATGTGACGGCGGACATGCTGGCCAGGGAGCTGCTGGAGCTCAACGAGCAGGACAGCGCGCTGAGCACGGTGATCCTCGAGTTCCGCATCCACGCGGTGCGCAATCCGGACCTCGTCGCCCGGTTGGACCACCACGACGACGAGGCGTCCACGGCGTTCGGTGAACTTCTGGCGAAGGTCCTGCCGGCCGACTCGGCGCTGGCGGCGGTGCCGCCGAAGCAGCTCGCCACCTTCCTGTTGGCGCTGCGCGCCGGCACGCTGACCCGGATCCTGCACGGGGGCACCAGCGCCACTCAGGCCAGCGACGCGTTCCACACCGTGCTCAGCACACTGATTTCGATCAGGTGATCGACGATATGACTTTGACTACCCTCTGTGGAAACACCTGCCCTGGTAAGAGGTAGGATGGGGGACGCTCCGCGGCTGCCGTCAGCCGGCTCGCGGGTATTGGCCCGTCTGGCACACTGTTTGAGTGGAAACCCACTCGGGGGTACGCCTCACATGATCAAACAGCAGAACACTGCTTGCCCTGCCACCGACGAGTTCCTCGCCGCGGTGGATATCAGTGCTGGTCAGCGTGTATTGCAGGTCGCGGTCGGTGATCGTCTGCTTGATCCGGACGAGGTCACCACCGTCTCCGGCGACGCCGCTTACCACGGCGACCCCCTCGGGGGACCGTACGACCGCATCGTGGTCACCGCGGGGGTGGCCGGCATCTCGCCGCACTGGTTGGATCAGCTGGCCCCGGGCGGCGTGATCTACGCCCCGGTGGCCCACGGCGGCATGCACCCGGTGCTCGCCGTCACCAAGCGCGCCGCCGGCCCGCACGCCCGCCCGGTGCTGTGGGGCGACTTCCCGCCCGCCACCGGCCGACTGCGACCCGACGCGCTGTTCCACGACCCGAACCGCGTGCTGCGCGGCCCGGCCAGCTACCGGCTGCCCGGCGGTCACCTGGCCCTCGACGAGGACAACTACCAGGACCTCTGGTTCTTCCTGGCCGCGCGGGACGCCAAGATCACCCGGGCCGAGCTGGACGATCCGGACTTCGATCCGAGCCGAGGCCGGCTGGCCAAGCACGAGCCGGCGCACGGCACCGCCTGGATCCAGACCGACGGCTCGATCACCGCGGTCGGCGAGGGCAGCACCACGGTGCTCAACCTGCTGCTGGCGCAGGCCACGCAGTGGGACAAGACGCTGGACCGGCCGCGGTTCACCCAGTGGCAGTGCGGCTTCCAGCTCGACACCCTGGTCAGCCACCCGCTGTGGCTGCCGCACCGCTGGCAGCTGTCCACCCCGGCGACCACGCGGTTCAGCCCCGTCGAACCGCGAGCGCGTCGCTGGCCGTCAGAGACGCGGCCAGCGGCAACGTCGCCGCGCCGACCGCGACCAGTTGCGGCCCCCAGCCGCTGAGCATCGCCTCGACGCCCGTGCCGAGCAGGCCCCGGTTCACCCCCGCCAGGTAGGCCGGGGCAGCCCGCCCGGCCAGTACGACGCGGTCCAGGTCCAACAGGTTCACCAGATCCAGCACGGCCTCGCCGAGCAGGTCGCCGGCCCAGGCGACCTCGGCGTGGTCGAGCTGCGCGAACCGCGTGAGCACCAGGGATTCCGGCACCGGCTCGCCCGCCGCCTTGGCCACCACGGCCGCCGGCCCGCACAGCGCCTCCACGCAGCCGCGCCGGCCGCAGACACACCGCGGCCCGTCCAGGGCCAGCACCTGATGCCCGAACTCGCCGGCATTGGTCTTGCCGCCGCGGTACACGCGGCCGTCCAGCACGAGGCCGGCCCCGATGCCGGTGCCGACGTAGATCATCGCCGTCTGCCGGGGCAGGTCGGTGGTCCACAACTCGGCCAGCACCGCGGTGTTGGTGTCCTTGTCGACGATCACCGGCAGCTCCAGCGCGTCCGTCAACATCGGACCGAGGGCGGCGTTTTCCCAGCCGGGCAAGCGATTCGCGTGATGCAGCACGCCGGTGCGGTGGTCGAGCGGGCCCGGGCAGCCGACGCCGACCCCGGCAAGCGTTGCCGGGTCCACAGTGGACGCCAGCCGGCGGATCGGCTCGGCCAGCTCGGCGATCGAGCCGACCAGGCCGGGCCGGTGCTCGGCCCGGACCACGCGGCCGGCCAGGTCGATCAGCACCAGCCGGAGCTCGTCGCGGTCCAGGTGGACGCCGACGGCGTGCCGGGCCGGCGGCACCAGCCGCAGCAGCGTGGTCGGACGGCCGACTGTTGGGGCAGCCTGACCCGACTCGGCGACCAGGCCCGCCTCGATGAGCCGCGTCACGATCTTCGACACGGCCTGGGCGGTCAGCCCGGTGAAGTCGGCCAGGTCGGCGCGGCTGGTACCGTCGCGGCGACGGATCAGGTCCAGCATCACGCCGGCGTTGTGGTCGCGGAGGGCGCCGAGATTCGCGCCAGGTTTGCTTTGCATTTACGCAACAGTGTTGATTAACTCGGGCCATGCACGCAAGCACCGATCTGCGGGTGGGGCTGCTCGGCTACGGCATCGCGGGCGCCGTCTTCCACGCCCCGCTGATCGCGGCCACCCCCGGCCTGCGGCTGTCCGCCGTCGTGACGGCCAACCCCGAGCGCAAGGCCCAGGTCGCCGCCGACCATCCGGGGGCGTTGGTCCTCGACCGGGCCGAGCAGCTCTGGTCCGAGGAGCTGGACCTGGTCGTCGTCGCCACGCCCAACCGCACGCACGTGCCGCTGGCCACCGAGGCCCTCGACGCCGGCTTCGCCGTGGTCGTGGACAAGCCGTTCGCGCCGACCGCCGAGGAGGCGCGCAAGCTCAGCGCGCACGCCCGCGAGCTCGGCCTGCCGCTGGCCGTGTTCCACAACCGCCGGTGGGACAACGACTTCCGGACCGTGCGGCAGCTCATCGAGGCCGGCGAGCTCGGCACCGTGCACCGCTTCGAATCCCGGTTCGAACGCTGGCGGCCCACCCCCAAGGGCGGCTGGCGTGAGCTCGGCGACCCGGCCGAGGCCGGCGGCGCGCTGTACGACCTCGGCTCGCACCTGATCGACCAGGCCCTCCAGCTGTTCGGGCCGGTTCGCTCCGTGTACGCCGAACTCGACCGCCGCCGGGCCGGCGTGCAGGTCGACGACGACTCCTTCGTGGCCCTCACGCACAAGAGCGGCGTCCGGTCGCACCTGTGGATGGGGGCGCTGACCCCGCAGCTCGGGCCGCGGATGCGGGTGCTCGGCGACAAGGCCGGGTACGTGAAGTTCGGTCTGGACGGTCAGGAGGACGCCCTGCGGGCCGGCAACCGCCCCGGCGGTCCGGAGTGGGGTGTCGAGCCCGGCTCGCTGTCCGGGCAGGTCGGTGTGGACGGTTCGCTGCGCCGCGTCACCTCCGTTCCCGGTGCGTACCAGGACTTCTACGCGCTGATGCGGGACGCCGTGCGCGGCGAGGGGCTCGTGCCGGTCACGCCCGAGGAGGCCATCGCTGTGCTCGAGGTCATCGAGCAGGCCCGCACGGAGGCGTGAGAGTCTGTCGGCTGATCCTTTCGGCGGCAGGAGAGCTCATGGCACGGCGGCTGTTTCCCGACACCAAGCGCACCATCGGCGCCGGGACCCTGGCTGTGCTCATCATCATCGCGGTGGAGCTGTTCGGCGGGCTCGGGCCAGGGGCCATGCTGTGGCAGAAGGCGGTGTCCCTGGTCGGGGCGTTCGCCTTCCTCGGCGTGATGGTGGTGGCCATCCGCAACCTGGGCAATGTCGTGGTGCGGCAGACCCAGTCGCACATCGGCATCAGCCACGCCGGCATCATCCGGCTGGGCATCTCCCTGGTCGGCTACCAGGTCGCCGTGGTCACCGCGCTGGGGCTGCTCAACGTCAGCCTCGGACAGCTGCTCGTCGGCGGCGCGCTGACCGGTGTGGTGGTCGGCATCGCCTGCCAGCAGTCCCTCGGCAACCTGTTCGCCGGGTTGGTGTTACTGGTGTCGCGGCCGTTCAACATCGGCGACCAGATCGTGATCCACTCCGGCGCGCTCGGCGGCCCGCACCTGGGCCGGGTGCTGGAGATGGGCCTGGTGTACGTGGTGCTGGAGACCGACGACGGCGTGATCCGGCTGCCCAACAGCGCCGTGCTGGCCGCCGGCGTCGGCCCGCGCCCGGCGACCGACCCCGAGCCCGCCGCAATCGACGCCCCGGATCCGGTTCCCGGCGCGGCTCCGGCCGACCCGGCTCCCGGCACCTCCCCCGCCCCCGCAGCCGTATCCGCCGCCTCCGCACCGGCCGACGCCCCCAAACCCCCCGCCACGTGAGTGGCTGAATCCCGAAGGGCCGGCATGAAGGTTCGCCCTGTCTCCTTCGACGTGCTCGTCGCCGAGCTGGCCGACCGCATCGCCGACCTGGGCCCTGCCCGGCTTCGGGTGTTGGTCGACGCGGCCCCCGCGGCCAACCCCTCGGCGCTCGCCGATGCGCTGGTCGACCCGCTGCGGCTGCTCGGCCGGGCGGTGCTTCGCGTGTCCGCCAAGGACTTCTTACGGCCGGCGTCGCTACGTTTCGAGCACGGGCGCACCGATCCCGACTCGTACTTCGAGGACTGGCTCGACCTCAACGGCCTGGCCCGCGAAGTCCTCGACCCCGTCGATCCCGGTGGCACCGGCCGCGTGCTGCCGTCGCTGTGGAACGCGGCGACCGACCGGGCCAGTCGAGCGTCCTATGTGGACCTTCCGGAGAACGGCATCGTCTTGCTGGACGGCGCTTTGCTGCTCGGCCGATGGCTGCCCTTCGAGCTCACCGTCCACTTGGACGTGTCCCCGGCCGCGCTGCGCCGGCGCACCCCGGCCGACGATCACTGGACCCTGCCCGCCTTCGACCGCTACCGCGCCGAGGTCGAGCCGGCGACCGTCGCCGACGTCGTGGTGAAGATGGACGATCCGCACCATCCGGCGCTCATCGAACCCTAGACTCGCGGCCATGACCTGGTCCTTCGCCACCGCCCGGCTGCCAGCCACGTTCGGCGCCGCGATCGACTTCGAGGCGAACATCGAGCACGCGGGCGACGGCGATCACACGCTGTGCGGCTCGCCGCGCTGCTCCGCGGGGCGGACACTCGCCGGTGGCTCAAAGCCCCCGCGGCCGATGTCGCCAAGCACTACGCCGAACTCGACGGGGTCGTCCAGGGCCGCGGCGCCTGACGTCACAAACCCGGGGCCTGCCCGGTCTTAGCCGGCATGAGCCAAGCACTGGAGTCCAAGACCGGCGTCGACGGGCCGGTCACCGTGATCAAGAACTACCGCGTGCCGGCCGCCGAGGCCGACTACTTCGTCGAGGTGTACCGGGAGAACGCCCGGATGATGACGACCCACCCGGGCTTCGTCCGGTCCCGCCTGCACCGGGCGCTGGCCGACGGGCCGGAGACCCGGTTCGTGCACGTCGCCGACTGGAGCTCGGGCACGGCGCTGGACGAGGCGACCGCCGATCCGGCGTGGCGCGCCTCGCTCCAGCGGATGTTCGACGATCCCGGCCTGCACATCACGTCGGAACCGGCGGCCTTCCGCGTCGCGGTGCAGCTCGATCCCGCCTGAGGTCAGGCCGCCGCGCCGAGGGGAAGGCGCGTGCTCACCCGGCGGATCAGCCGGGCGTACGAGGCGATCATGCGGCGGCGGCCGAACTCGGCGCGGGCGGCCCGCAGGGCGGGGGCGAATTCGGGGCGGCGGGCGAGGGCCTCGGACCACGCGTCGGCAATGGCCAAGGGGTCCGAACCCGTGAGCAGGCCGCGGCCGGCAACGAGGGACGGGCAGTCGCCGACGGCGGTGGCGACGGGCACGGCGCCGCACATCATGCCCTCGATCAAGCACAGCGGGGCGGCCTCGCCGAAGGCGGAGGTCAGCGACACCACGTCGGCGGCGGCGTAGAGCACCTGGGGGTCGTCGCGGACGCCGAGCCGGTGCAGCCGCGCGGACGTCTCCAGGCCGACGGCGGCGAGATCAGCGGTGAGCAGCGGATTCGCCTCGGTCATGCCGGCCCCGCACAGGACGACGTGGGCGTCGGGCCGAGCGGCGAGGAAAGCGCTTGCGGCGGCCAGGAACAGCGGGACGTTCTTCATCTCGTCGTAGCGAGCGGCGAAGACGATCACCGGAGCGTCGGTCCCGATGCCCAACGAGCGGCGAAGACGGGCGCGGGCCAGGCGGTCGGGCCGGAACCGGCGCGGGTCGACGCCGTTGGGGATGACCTCGAGCAGGGAGGCGGGAATCCCGGCGGCGCGATAGGCGTCCCGGGTCGACTCGGCACAGCACACCAGCGCGGCGACGACCCCGCTGGCCACCGCGACCCGCAGTGAGTCCAGCGCCGCGCCCTGGTTCTCCGGATCGGAGCGATGCAGGCAGGTGATCACGGGCTTGCCGACGTCGGCCTGGTTGACCAGCCGCAGCGGCTGCTCCTTGAGCGTGAGCACGACGTCCACATCGGACAGCGCGCGCTCGAACGCGGCCAGCTCGGCCGGGTCGAACAACGCCGGACCCGTGCTGCCGGAACGCAACGCGGACACGGAAAGCCCGGCGGC
>DATJJB010000623.1:0-9421 GCA_035492655.1 Kutzneria sp.
ACGACCGGGGCGTTGTTCTGCACGAACATGCCGATGGAGATGACCTTCACGCCGTTGGCCTGCGGCGGCATGATCATCTTCTCGACCTGGGTCGGCCGGCCGTCGGCGCCGAGCATGCGGGGCACCGAGTGGCCGTAGATGTCGGCGTCGACGATGCCGACGGACAGGCCACGGGCGGCCATCGCGGTGGCCAGGTTCACCGTCATGCTGGACTTGCCGACGCCGCCCTTGCCGGACGCCACGCAGTAGACCCGGGTCATCGAGCCGGGCTGGGCGAACGGGATGACCGGCTCGGCCGCGTCGCCGCGCAGCGACTTGCGCAGCTCGGAGCGCTGCTGGTCGGTCATCACGTCCAGCTCGACCTTGACGCTGGTCACGCCGTCGACCTTGCTCACCGCGGCGGTGACGTCGGCGGTGATCTTGTCACGCAGTGGACAACCTGCCACCGTGAGATAGACCTCGACGGTCACGGCACCGTCCTGGCCGATGATGACGTCCTTCACCATGCCAAGCTCGGTGATCGGGCGGCGGATTTCCGGATCCTGCACGCCGGCCAGGGCGGACCGCACGGCGTCGGCACTCGGGACAGTAGTCACGAGACCCATGCTACGAGCCGTTGTTACCGACGGGTCAGCCGGAGTTCGCCGAATCACGATAGGGGCACTGCGCGACCATCTGGACGCGTTCCGTAACATAGTGGGTCGTGCTGGACACAGGTAGGACCCGACTGCCCACCCGGACCGAGTTAGCCGTGTGGCGGTCATTCCTGCGGGCTCATGCCCGCATCGTCCGACATCTGGAGACCGAGCTCGTCGCCGAGCAGAGCCTGTCACTGGCGTCCTACGACGTCTTGGTGCAGCTCGCCGAGGCGCCGGGGCGTCGGATGCGGATGACGGAACTGGCCGACGCCGTGCTGCTGTCGCGCTCCGGTGTCACCCGACTGGTCGACCGCCTGGAGCGGACCGGCCTGGTCACCCGGGAGCGGGCCGACGGCGACGGCCGGGGCGTGGTGGCCGTGCTCACCCAGACGGGCTTCGATCGGTTACGGACCGCGTCCGGGGTGCATCTAGCCGGCGTGGTCCGCCACTTCGTCGAGGCGCTCGACGAGACGACCATCGCCGCCTTCGGCCGCACCTGCGAGCAGCTCGCGGACGCGTCACCGCCCCTGCCCGACACCCCCTGACCAGGCCGGGCTCCGCGCCCGGCACGGTCAGCGAGGCGTAGCCGGCGGCCGCGAGGCCGCTGTGCCGCCTCGCGGTTCGGGTCATGGCCGCGGCCAGTCACGGCCCGAACCGCAAACGTTCGCATACCTGTCCGGACCTGTTCAGCACAGGCAAAGGGCCTCCCAGCTGGGAGGCCCTTTTTCTACGTACGGGTATTACGTCGCGTCCGGGTCGAACGGGGGACGTTCGCCGGGCGAGAGCGGCCGCTGCTCGGGCCGCGAGGGCTCCGGCTCGGCGGCGGCCGGGTAGCCGTTGGCCTTGTAGCCGGTGTCCTCGGGGAAGTCGTCGAGCAGGTGCCGGGTGATGGCCCGCTTGGGGTTGAACTCCCGCAGCTGGCGCAGGTCCTCCAGCGGCTTGCGGAGCTCGTCGAACTCCGGCCCGAGCTCGGAGCGCAGCTGCTCCCGAGCGCCGGTGGCGTAGTCCCGCACCTGACGGATGCCCTTGGCCAGCCAGGCGGCAGCACTGGGCAGTCGCTCGGGCCCGAGGATGAACAGGCCGGCGACGATCAGGACGAGGAGCTCGCCCCCGCTGATTCCGAACACGTCTCCCAGCCTAATCCGACTGCGTGGTCACCTGTAGCACCATCTGTCGCCCTTGCCGCACGATCTCCACCGGAACGGTCTCGCCGATGGTCCGCTCGATGACCGCCACACTGAGCTCGTCGGCGGTCCGGATGGGCCGCCCGGCGAACTTGGTGATCACGTCGCCCTCGACGATGCCGGCCTTGGCCGCCGCCCCGCCCTGCTTGACGTTCTGCACCTGCGCGCCGTCGGTCGACACGGCCGAGACCGACCGGGCGTTGAGACCGATGTCGGCGTGCTTGACCTGGCCGTCCTTGATCAGCCCCTCGGCGATGCGCCGGGCGAAGTCGATCGGGATGGCGAAGCCGATGCCGATGGAGCCGGCGTCGGGCCCGCCGGAGGACAGGATGGCGCTGTTGATGCCGACCAGGGCCCCGGTGCTGTCCAGCAGCGCGCCGCCGGAGTTGCCGTGGTTGATGGCGGCGTCGGTCTGGATGGCGTCGTAGGTGACGGGCGGGTCGCCGCCCTCGCCGGCCGCCTGCAGCGGCCGGTTGACCGCGCTGACGATGCCGCTGGTGACGCTGCTGGACAGGCCCAGCGGCGAGCCGATGGCGATGACCTGATCGCCGACCGAGAGATTGCTGGACTTGCCGAGCTGGATCACGGTCGGATTGGTCACCGAGACCTTGATCACGGCCAGGTCGGTCTTGGGGTCGCGGCCGACGATCTTGGCGTCGGTCTTGGTCCCGTCGGCGAACACCACCCGCAGCGTGGCCGACGGGTCGGACGCCGCCGCCGACACCACGTGGTTGTTGGTCAGGATGTAGCCACCGCTGTCGATCATGACGCCGGAGCCGAGGCCGCCGCCGGTGCCGACCTGGACCTCGATCTGCACGACCGCGGCCTGCGTGCGCTTGACGATGTCGGCCACCGAGCCGGGCACCAGCTTCTTGCCCGCGTCGTCGACCTGGGCCAGGGTGACCGAGCTGGTCAGCGGGTTGCCGGCCTGCGCGATGGCCCAGCCGGCGACACCGCCGCCGACGCCGATCAGCAGCGCGACACCGGCCAGCGCGCCCAGCGCGGTCGGCTTGACCCGGCGGCCGAACAGCAGCTCCGGCACGGACAGCATGGGGCCGGTCTTGGCGGCCGGCTTGGCCTCGGACTCGCCGTCCGGCTCGGACTCGGCGGCCGGCGGGCCGAGGATCGCGCCGGCGCCCGGGTCACGCCACGGGTCGCGGTCGGCGGCGTCCTGCCAGAACACGGGCTCGATGGTGGGCTCGGAGCCGAGCGGAACGGCGCCGGGGGCGCGCTGCAACAGGACGTCGCCGGCGCTGTCGGGACGGCCGAAGGCCATGCTCAGTGCCTCGGGCGGCGGCGGGGCGAGCGCGATGGAGCCGTTGGTGGCGGCGGAGTTGGCGCGCGGCGCGAAGGCGCTGTCCACGCCCTGCGGTCGACCGAACTCGGCGGCCTGGGAAGGATCGACGGCCGGGCGGTCCAGCGGCCGGGGACCGATGCGGCGGCCCTGACCGTCGTCGACGCCCGAGACCGGGGTCGCCGGCGGCTGTTCGGGGCTGGGCTGCTGCTCGTTCATCAACCGGAAGCGTGCCTCACCAGCGGTGAATTCACCGTGTGGGCAGGTCGGTGACGGTGGTCGGCGTCGTGGAGGTGGTCGGCTGCACCTGGAGCACCGGGTGCGCGTCGACCGGCACGATCACGGTGCTGTTGTCGGACGGCGTGTCCCCGTGCATGGTCACGATGGCCAACGCGCCGAGCACCAGGCCGGACACGACCACACCCGCACCTTGCTTGGTCCGTCTGGACATGCGGTTGCCCAGCACGGTGGAGCCGCTACCGAGGGGCTGGGACGACCCGAACGCGGGCCCGCTGCCGAAAGGGCGGAGCTTCTCGCTGGCCTTGCCCGGACGGAGCACGGTGACCAGCTGGCCGTCCTCGGTGACCGCGAGGTTGTCGGGGCCGCTGGGCAGCTCGACGTCCTGCGGGATGGACATCAGGGAGGCGAGCAGGCCGGCCGGCGCACACGGCGCGGTGGCGGCCTTCATGGCGGATCGGGCGTGCCGCTGGGTGGCGGCCTCGGCGGCGCAGAAGGGGCAGCGGGCCAGGTGCGCGGCGGCACGGTCGTGGGCGGTCGGCGACAGCTCACCGTCGACGAAGGCCACCACCGCGTCGGGCAGCAGATGCTGTTCCGGCAGGCTCGGCAGACTCCACCCGCGCAGCTCGGTCATCCAACGACGTCCTTCCGTGCGAGCTCGGCGCGACGCTCGAGGCTCGCGCGCAGGGCCTGCCGGCCCCGGTGGATACGGCTGCGAACGGTGCCCAGCTTCACGCCGAGCGTGGCCCCGATCTCATCGTAGGACAGGCCTTCGACGTCGCAGAGCACAACTGCGGCACGGAATTCCGGCGGCAGCTCGTCCAACGCGGCCTGCAGGTCCGGGTCAAGGTGGGTGTCCGAGTAGACCTGCTCCGGGCTCGGGTCGTCGCCGACCAGGCGGTCGGTGTCCTCGGGCAGACCCTCCATGCGCAGCCGCGAGCGGCGACGGGCCATGTCCAGGAACAGGTTGGTGGTGATGCGGTGCAGCCAGCCCTCGAACGTGCCCGGCTTGTACGACGCCAGCGAGCGGAACACCCGGATGAAGGTCTCCTGGGTGAGGTCCTCGGCGTCGTGCTGGTTGCCGGACAGGCGGTAGGCCAGCCGGTAGACGCGGTCGGCGTGCTCACGCACGACCTCGTCCCACGAAGGCGGGGTCCAGGCAGCCTCGGCGGGCGCGACGGCCACGGCGGCGACCGGCGCAACGGCCGGTTCGGTCGTCTCAGTGCGCATCGGTGGTACGGCACCTCCAGCGGGCGGCTGCCCTTCGGTGGGGACAACGTGGCGGACGTCCCCGTTGTTCCCCTCTACTGTCGCGGCCATGCCTATAACCATCGTTAGAGACGCCTGAGAGCAGTCTGAGAATGCTCCGATGCGGGTTGTTCACCCGGAACGGGCCGTCCCGCCGCTAACCTCGCACCTTGTGACGCTCGGGGAGTACGTGGACGGCTACGCCGTCGAGGACGAGGTCACCTCGGCCGCGCGGGCCCGAGGGACCGAGCTGGGGTGCGTGCCCATCGGCGTCGCCGGCGGGGCCGCACTGCGCTTCCTCGCCGCGTCCCTGCAGGCCAGGGCGGTCGTGGAGATCGGAACCGGGGCCGGCGTGAGCGGCCTGTGGCTGCTCGGCGGCATGGCCAGGGACGGCGTGCTGACCTCGATCGACGTGGAGCCGGAGCACCAGCGGGTGGCCCGGCGGGCCTTCTCCGACGCGCGGATCAGCCCCGGGCGCACCCGGCTGATCATGGGCCAGGCGCTGGACGTGCTGCCGCGGCTGACCGACGGCGGCTACGACCTGGTGTTCGTGGACGCGGCCAAGCAGGAGTACCCGCGGTACCTGGAGCACGGGGTGCGGATGCTGCGGCCGGGCGGCGTGATCGCGTTCGACAACGTCTTCTGGAAGGGCAAGGTGGCCGATCCGGCCGACCGGGCCGCCGAGACGGTGGCCATCCGGGAGACCAACAAGGCCGTCCGGGAGGACGACCGGCTGGTGTCGATCATGCTGCCGGTCGGCGACGGCCTCCTGGTCGCGGCCAAGCGTTAGCCCAGCGACAGGCTGGCCGCTCGCAGCTCGTCCAGGGCCTTGAGGGCGTGCGGGGCGAGATCGTCGTCGCCGCTGTCGTACCAGGCGGCGTAGCCCCGCTTGAAGGCCAACACCCCCAGCTCACCCGCGAGCGCCGCGGTCGTGTCCGGCACGCCCCGCGCCATCAGCGCGTTGGTCATCGCCAGCGCGAGGCTGACGCTCTTGAGGGCATCGCGTTCCTGGAGCTCGGCGCTGGCCGCGACGGCGGCTTTCAGGCGCGGGCCGAGCTCCCGGTTCATCGGACCCATCATCGTCGACGCTTTGCTGAGGCCCGCGGCTACGGCCTCGAGCGGGCTGGCTGTCTCGGGCGCCTCGGCGATGCCCTCGGCCAGCAGCCGGCTCAGCGATTCCTGGCCGGCCACCAGCAGCTCGCGCTTGTCCGGGAAGTGCCGGAAGAAGGTGCTCTTGGTGACGCCCGCCCGCTCGGCGATCTGCGCCACCGTGGTCGCGTCGTAGCCCTGGTCGGTGAACAGGTCGACCGCCGCCAGCACGAGGCGTTCCCGCGCACCCGGTTCCCATCGACCCATGCCGTCCATCATAGGCGACGGGACTCTTGTCCCATCACCGTGCTAGCGTGATGAGACAAGAGTCCCGTCACTTGGGGAGCATTCCATGCGCGTCTTCATCACCGGCGGCACCGGCCTGATCGGCTCCGCCGTCGTCGCCGAGCTCATCGACAACGGCCACGCCGTGCTCGCCCTCGCCCGTTCCGACGCCTCCGCCCAGGCGGTTGTGCAGGCCGGTGCGTCGCCCGTGCGCGGCGGTCTTGCCGACCTCGACGTCCTGCGGGCCGGCGTCGCCGAGGCCGACGGCGTGATCCACCTGGCCTTCAGCAACGACTTCAGCAGCGCCGAGGCCGTCGCTGCGTCCGTCGCCGAGGAATCCGCCGCGTTGGAGGCCATGGGCGCGGAGCTCGTCGGCACCGACCGCCCCTTCGTCACCTGCTCCGGCACGCCGTGGATCCCCGGCCGCGTCGCCACCGAGGCCGACGTCGTGCCCGTCGAGGGCCCCGTCGGCGGCCGTGGCCAGTCCGTCACCGCCGTCCTCGGCCTTCGTGGCGTGCGCAGCTCCGCCGTTCGCCTGCCTCGCACCGTGCACAACGAGGGTCGAGGCGGTTTCGCCGGCCTGCTCACCGACATCGCCCGTCGGACCGGAGTGTCCGGCTACCCCGGCGACGGCTCCCAGCGTTGGCCCGCCGTGCACGCCCTCGACGCCGCCGTCCTCTTCCGCCTCGCCCTCGAGTCCGCCCCCGCCGGCACCGCTTGGCACGCCGTCGACGACGAGGGCGACGCCGTCCGCGACATCGCCGCCGTCATCGGCCGCCGCCTCGGCCTTCCCGTCCAGTCAGTGCCCACCGAGACCTACGGCCCGCTCGGCGCGATCTTCGCCAACGACCAGCCCGCGTCCAGCACCCACACCCGTGAGACCCTCGGCTGGCAGCCCAAGCACCCCAGCCTGCTGGCCGACCTGGAGAACCTCCAGCCGTGACACCTGGTTGTGCCACATGCGCTTCCCATGTGGCACCAGTTTCCACATGAGAAGCGCATGTGGCGGAACCTCGCGGCTGACGATCTTGGCTAAGCGATCAAGCCCTCGCCCCGGCTAGGATTTGCGATCCGGGGGCCCATCCCCCGCGGCGACTGCTGGCATGGGGGTTGACCTGCGGTTCAGCACGGCGGCCGACAGCTCGTGCCACTGATCGTCCGGTCGCTCACGTCCCGGCCAGCTGTAGTCGTAGCTCAGCGAGAAGGTGCGGGCGATCCAGTCGCCGGCGTCCTCGTCGAGGTCGGGACCGGTGCCCAGCTCGTCGAGCACCTCCCGGACGGCGGCCAGCTCGGCGGAGCGGTCGGCGGCGGTGTGCAGGACCCCGTCCTGAAAAGTCAGTTCGCGAACGTCGGCGAACAGCCACGCCGGCACGAACCCCATGCGCACGCCGGGGCCGACGAAGTCGTTGCCGATGAGCAGGCGCCCGGTGAACGCGACCGGCATGGTCAGCTTCTTGTACTGCCAGCCGTAGTCACTGGTCACCGGGCGCACGCCACCGATCGGAGCGGGCTCGCCGTCCGATCCGAGTACGAGCTGCCGCAACACCAACCGCCGCCGGACGACGGAGTAGTGGCAGATGAAGCCGTGGTAGCAGCCGGTGCCGAGCCATCGCGGCTCGATGCCGTGCTGGACCGGGTCGAACAGGCCGGAGCCGTCGACCGCGGTCAGCGCGAACCGCTTGTGCTCGAAGCGCACCTCGTCCGGGTGTTGCCCGGTCATGGTCCCCCCGAAACACGAGCTACTCGGCCCGCGCCCCCTTGCCGAGGACGACGACGCCGCTGGCGCTGACGGTGTAGTGCTCCAGGTCGTGCGCGCGGTCGACGCCGACGATGGCGC
Organism: Kutzneria sp.; assembly: GCA_035492655.1. GTDB lineage: Bacteria > Actinomycetota > Actinomycetes > Mycobacteriales > Pseudonocardiaceae > Kutzneria. The sequence continues at coordinate 7,813 of DATJJB010000623.1, forward strand.
CGTCGGCGATCACGACGTTCTTGTCGAGGATGGCCCGCCGCACCACAGCGCCCTTGCCGATGCGCACGCCGGGGAGCAGGACGCTGCCCTCGACGATGGCGCCGGACTCGACGACGACGTCGGAGCTGACCACGGACTCCCGCACCGAGGCCCCGGAGATGATCGAGCCGGGCCCGACGATGGACTCCATGGCCATGCCGCCGTTGACGAACTTGGCCGGCGGCAGCGGCGGCGTGGCGGTGCGGATGGGCCAGGCCTGGTTGTAGAGGTTGAACACGGGATGCACGGACACCAGGTCCATGTGGGCGTCGTAGTAGGCGTCCAAGGTCCCGACGTCGCGCCAGTAGCCCCGGTCCCGCTCGGTCGCCCCGGGCACGACGTTGTCGTCGAAGTCGTAGACGTACGCACTGCCGGCGTCGACCAGCATGGGGATGATGTTGCCGCCCATGTCGTGGTCGGAGTCGGGGTCGGCGGCGTCGGTGCGCAGCGCGTCGAGCAGGGCCTCGGTGGTGAACACGTAGTTGCCCATGGACGCGAAGGTCACGTCGGGGTCGTCGGGCACGTGCGGCGGATCGGCCGGCTTCTCCAGGAACCGGGTGATCCTGCCGCTGGCATCGGAGTCGATGCAGCCGAACGCCTTGGCCTCGGCCCGCGGCACCCGGATGCCGGCGACGGTGACCCCGCAGCCGGACTCGATGTGCTGCTCGACCATCTGCCCCGGATCCATCCGGTACACGTGATCGGCGCCGAACACCACGATGTAGTCGGGCTTCTCGTCGTGCACGAGATTGAGCGACTGGAAGATCGCATCCGCGCTGCCGGTGTACCAGCGCGGCCCGAGCCGCTGCTGGGCGGGCACGGGCGTGATGTATTGCCCGAGCACACTGGACAGCCGCCACGTGGTGGAGATGTGGCGGTCCAGCGAATGCGACTTGTACTGGGTCAGCACGCACAGCTTGGACATGCCGGCGTTGACCAGGTTGGACAGCACGAAGTCGATAAGCCTGTAGTTGCCGCCGAACGGCACCGCAGGCTTGGCCCGGTCCGCGGTCAGGGGCCACAACCGCTTGCCCTCACCGCCGGCGAGCACGATTCCCAGAACGTGGGGCTGCCCCTTCACGATCAGTGACCCTATCCGCCGGGCACTAGGTTGTCAGCTGTGCGGATCGGATTACTGACACGCGAGTACCCGCCCGAGGTGTACGGCGGGGCAGGCGTCCACGTCGGCTTCCTCGTGCCTCGGCTGCGCGAGCTCATCGACGTCGACGTGCACTGTTTCGGTGGTGAGCGGCCGGATGCGGTCGCGCACCAGCCGGCGGCGAACCTCAGGAACGCGAACCCGGCGCTGTCCACGCTGTCCGTCGACCTGGAGATCACGGCCGCGGTCGAAGGCGTGGACCTCGTGCATTCACATACGTGGTACGCGAACTTCGCCGGCCATCTGGCCAAGGTGCTGCACGGCGTGCCGCACGTGATCACCGCCCATTCGCTGGAGCCACGACGGCCGTGGAAGGCCGAGCAGCTGGGCGGCGGCTACCGGTTGTCGTCCTGGGTGGAGCGCACGGCCTACGAGTCGGCGGACGCGATCATCGCGGTCTCCGACGGCATG
>DATJJB010000624.1:0-6547 GCA_035492655.1 Kutzneria sp.
GCGAGGACATCGACCTGCTGGTGGACCGACTCCGCGACCTCGCCGGGTCAGCCCGCTAGCGCGGTCCGCAGCAGGAGCTCGCTGGCGGCCAGCCAGGTCGGGGCCGGGAAACCGCCGTGCCGGAAGGCGAACCAGCCCAGCGTGCGCAGCACGTTGTGCGCGGAGTAGGCCCACAGCACCTCGGGCTCCATCACCCGGCGCAGGTGGCGGCGCAGCTCGGTGGAGGTGCGGGTCTGGTCGGTGCCGATGCGCAGCGCGAACCACAGCGTGACCAGATCGGCTCTCCGGTCACCGGGCCGCCAACCGTCCCAGTCGATGACGCCGGACAGGCCGCCGGCATGGAACAGCATGTTGCCCAGCCCGTAGTCGCAGTGCACGACATCGTCCTGGGGCACCCGGGACAGGTCGAGGCGGCCGGCTCGGTGCTCGATGGCATGCAACAGGTCAGCGGCCCGGGGCGAATGGGCAGCCAGGGCCCGCTTTCGCGGCGTCCAGTGCGCCGGATCGGCCAGGTCGCGGTGAATCTGCTCGGCCCACGGCAGCGTGGACCGCGGCGAGGACAGCCCGCAGGCCGCGCCGCCGTGCAACTCGACCAGCTCGACGATCTGCTCCAGCTGGTCGCAGTCGAGCTCGCTTGACGGCGCTCCCGGCAGTTTTTCCTGGACGTAGAAGGCGATCCCGTCGAGCCGCTCGGCGGCGATGACCCGCGGCGCCGGATAACGCAGCGACCGCAGGCGGGCGGTCACCTCGGCCACGTCATGCGGCCAGGACTGCGGATGCCACGTCCACTTCACCACATACCGACCGCGGCCGCCCACGGTCGCCTCGACCGCGCCGTGCTCGCCGGACAGGGGTTTCACTCTGCTGAAGCCGAGACCGCAGGCGTCGGCGATCACCGGCAGCGCGCGGTCGGCATCGGTGCCGCCTCTCATGGGCGGACAGTGTGGACGAAAATGCTGAATCGGTCCACCTCCCGGGGTCGGGGGTCCCGGGAGGTGGACCTACTGGCGACCGATCAGGACGCGGGCGTCCAGTAGTCGCCGGCCATCACCAGGTAGACGAGCATCTTGATGGTCTCGCCGTAGTAGGTGTCGCCGTAGGGGTTGGTGGCCAGGAAGGTCCACAGCGCGTCGGTCCAGGCCTGGTCGCCCGCGGCCATCGCGGCCACGCCGACCGGGTCGTTGGCGCACTCGCACTGGTCGCCGGTGTTGGTCGGGGTGCCGTCCAGCTTGGTGTGCGGATAGATCTTGGCCGGGTTGCCGCCGGCCTTGGCCTTGTAGCTGTTGGACTCCTTGGTCGCCACCGACTTGGCCACCGAGCTGCCGTAGACCAGCGCGTCGGTGCCCATGTGCCACGGCACGCGCACCGAGTTGTAGCCGACGATGTTGTCCGGCTGGCTCTCCTGGTAGTCCGCCGGCGCCGGCTTCGGGCTGGTGGTGTTGGCGCTGACCACGAAGTCCGACAGCAGGTTGGCCGTCGCCGAGTACTTGGCGGTGAACTCCTGGATCACCGCCTCGGTGCGGGTGACGACCTTGTTCCAGTCGTGCGCGGTGTCGTAGGCGGCGAACGCCCGCAGGTGGTCCAGCATGAAGTCGGACGGCCGGGTGTCGGTGCTCGGGCCGTCGTCCTCGCACTTGAGATGCCCGTCCGAAGCGACGTCGGCCGCGTAGAACTTGGCCAGCCAGTCCTTGGCCGCGGCGGTGTAGCCGCCCCACTGCTTGTCGGCCAGGATCAGGCCGTAGCCGATGTCGAGGTCACCGTCGGTGGCCGCGTCCGGGGTGCCGGAGTCGGCGTACTTGCAGCTGCTGCCGTCGATCTTCCACATCATCATGCCGTGGCTGTCCCGGTGGTCCTGCACGACCTTCCACAGGCCGTCGAACTCGGCCTTGGCTGCCGCGTCGTAGCCGGCCATCAGCGGCACGATGTTCATGCCGTAGCCCTGGGCCTCGGACACCGTGCCCTTGTTGGGCGCGTCGCCGGTGGCGTACACCAGGTAGCCGCCACAGGCCGACCGTAGATAGGCCTTCTTCCAGGAGTCGTACTGCTTCTTGACCGCCGCGTCCCGATCGGCCGCGCTGGCCGACGGCAGCACGCCGGTCTTGTACGTGACGTGCGTGGGAAAGGGGCGGCTCTCGCCGGCGGCTGCGGCGGGAGTGACCGTGGAGACCAGCACGGACAGGGAAATCGTCGCGGCAGCGGCGGCCAGCGCCACCAGCCGACCGGATCGATCGCGCATCTTCGCTCCAGTTAGGAAAGTTTCTTAACTAAGCGGCGGCGTGCAATCAGAGTGACTCCCACTGAGTGCGCTGTCAAGGGAGGTCTAGACCTCTTACGGGACAGGGGGGTTCGGCCGAAAGGCGTAGTGAACCATTGCGACGGGTGCCGGCGTGGTGTCTGCTGAGCGTGTACATCCGTGCCAGGGGAGGACCGATGGCTGGGATCTCGCGCCGGCGCCTGCTCGGATCGGCGGCCGGCGTGGCACTCGCCTCGGCGCTGCCGCCTGCCCTGCGCACCGCCGTCGCCGCGCCTGGCCCGGCCACCTTGGGCGACATCAAGCACATCGTGGTCCTGATGCAGGAAAACCGGTCGTTCGACCACTATTTCGGCGCCATGCCCGGCGTCCGCGGCTTCGACGACCCGCACGCCATCACGTTGTCCACCGGCCGTTCGGTGTTCCACCAACCCGACAGCAAGAACCCGGACGGCTACCTGCTGCCGTTCCATCTGGACACCCAGCGCACCAGCTCGCAGGCCATCCCGTCCACCAGTCACGCCTTCGCCGTGCAGCATTCGGCGATCAACGGCGGGAAGATGGACAACTGGCTGCCCGCGCACCGGGCGGCCGACGGCGACGGCCATGGCCCGTACACCATGGGTTACTACACCGAGGACGACATCCCGTTCCAGTGGGCGCTGGCCCGCGAGTTCACCGTGTGTGACGCCTACTTCTGCTCGGTGCTCGGGCCGACCTGGCCCAACCGGCTCTACCACTGGACCGGCACCATCGACCCCGGCGGCCGGCACGGCGGGCCGATCACCAGCAACATCGTGCCGTCCCCGTACACCTGGACCACCTACCCGGAGCGGCTCACCGCCGCCGGCGTCAGCTGGCACGTGTACCAGCAGGAGGACGACTACGGCTGCAACCCGCTGGAGTTCTTCAAGGCCTATCAGGACGCCGGGCCGGATTCCCCGCTGCACCAACACGGTCTGGCCATCGGGCCGGCCGACCAGTTCGAGTACGACGCGCGGCACGACCGGCTGCCCACCGTCTCGTGGATCATCCCCACCTCGCCGCAGTGCGAGCACCCCGACTACCTGCCCGCCGCCGGAGCGGACTTCGTGGCCAGCAAACTCGAGGCCATCGCGGCGAATCCGGACGTGTGGGCCAAAACCGTGGTGGTGCTGAACTACGACGAGAACGACGGGCTGTTCGACCACATGGTCCCGCCCCTGCCGCCCGCCGGCACGCCCGACGAGTTCGTCAACGGATTACCCATCGGCGCCGGCATTCGCGTGCCGTGCACCATCGTCTCGCCGTGGACGCGTGGCGGTTTCGTCGCCACCGAGCCGTTCGACCACACTTCGGTGCTGCGGCTGATCGAGGCCGTCACCGGCGTGCGCGAGACCAACATCAGTGCCTGGCGGCGGAAGACGTTCGGTGATCTGACGTCAGCCTTGGGCATGGGTGGTTCCGCCAAGCCGTTGCCGGCTTTGCCGCCGACCAAGGCGCCGTTGTGGCAGGCCGAGTACAACGTCAAACACCTGCCGCCGACCCAGATTCCCGGCGCCGCGCAGACCGCGCCGCATCAGGGCGGCCGCAGTCGGCTCGACGAGACCCTCACCACCCACGCCTCCGACTTTCCCGACGGCGTCGCCGGCAGCAGCTTTCCCGGCGTGCAGCTGTTGTCCCGCAACAAAGCTGCCGGCGAGTTCGCCCCGCCGGCCAAGAAGGCTTACGCCACCGGCATTGTCGCCTGCACCCTGTCCGTGATCGACGTCGACACCGGCAAGCTGCTGTCCACCGTGCAGGGTCCGATCAACCCTTACGGCATCGCCGCTTCTGTCGATGGTGGGACCTTGTACATGACCGAGAGCGGCGCCGACAAGGTGACCGTGTTCAGCACGTTCACCGGCGGCATCGTCGGCACGATCAGGGTCGGCCTTTTCCCGCACGGCATCGCCGCCTCGCCCGACGGTCGGTTCCTCTACGTCGCCAACACCGGTCCCGACACCGGCCCCGGCGGCTCCAAGTCGGTGTCGGTGATCAACGCCAGGACCAACACCGTCCTCGGCTCCATCTCCGTCGGCCTTGCGCCCCAGTCCGTTTCCGTCAGTCCCGACAGTTCCACCTTGTACGTCTCCTGCCAGGACGGCCTGTGGATCGTCGACACCGCTTCCCGCCGCGTCCGGGCCTGCCTGCCCGGTCTCGCCAAGGCCCATGGCGTCACCGCCTGCCCCGGCGGCCGGCACGTGTACGTCGCCAACACCTGGCACGACAGTGTGTCCCTTGTGGACGCTGCTTCCCATGCCGTCAAGGCCACCATCTCCGTCGGTCGCTCCCCGTGGAACATCGCCTTCCATCCCGACGGCGAGATCGCCTACGTCACCAACGCCAACTCCGACACCGTTTCCGTCATCGACACCTCGCGCCGTGCCGTCGTCGCCACCGTCCCGGTCGGACACATCCCCACCGGCATCACCGCTTCGAAGGACCAGATCTGGGTCACCAACAACGCTGCCAGCACCGTCAGCAAGATCGACGCCCAGTCCCTGAAGGTTCTTTCCACCACCGACCTGGGCTTGAGCACCGTGCCCGCCGGTGTGGTACTCGTGTGACGTGGAGATCATCCTTGTCCGCCATGCCGAGTCCGTCATCCCCACCCCCGACGGCCCCGACGAGTTCCACCGCCCCCTGACCTCCCACGGCCACGCCCAGGCCGCCCGCCTCGTCCCGGAGTTGGCCGCTTTCCAGCCCAGCACGATCGTTTCCAGCCCGTACCTGCGGGCCGTGCAGACCGTCCAGCCGCTGGCGACCGCCTTGGGCTTGGTGGTGGACACCGATCACGAACTCCGCGAATGGGACTCCGGCCTCGAGCCCACCCCCGACTACGCCCGCCACTACGCGGATAGCTGGGCCGACCCGTCCTTCGCCCGTCCCGGCGGCGAAAGCCTCGACCAGCTCACTCAGCGCGCCCTGTCCATCCTCCGCGCCTTCACCGGCACCGTCGTCATCGGCAGCCACGGCACCTTCATCGCCCGCGCCCTCGCCGGCTTCGCCGTCCCCGTCGACTGGCCCTTCAGCAGCGCGATGCCGATGCCGGCGATCTATCGGATCACCGACACCGGCATCACCGGGCCCGGGCTCAGCCCTTCACGCAGATGACCTGCTTCAGCTTGGCCACGACCTCGACGAGGTCGGACTGGTTCGCGATCACCTGGTTTATGTCCTTGTAAGCCGCCGGAATCTCGTCGATGACGCCGGTGTCCTTGCGGCACTCGACGCCCTTGGTCTGCTCGATGAGGTCGGTGCGCTTGAACATCTTGCGGGCCTTGGTGCGCGACATCTTGCGGCCCGCGCCGTGGGACGCGGACTCGAAGGAGTCGGGGTTGCCGAGGCCGCGGACGATGTAGGAGCCGGTGCCCATGGAACCCGGGATGATGCCAAGGTCCCCGTTGCCGGCCCGGATCGCGCCCTTGCGGGTCACCAGCACGTCCTCGCCGAAGTGCTTCTCCTCCGCCACGTAGTTGTGGTGGCAGCTGATCGGCTCGTCGAAGCGGACGTGGCGGTAGCGCTTGCGCAGCACGTCGCAGATCAGGCGCAGCATGACCGAGCGGTTGCGCCGCGCGTAGTCCTGCGCCCAGTACAGGTCGTGCCGGTAGGACGCCATCTCGGGCGTGCCGGCCAGGAACACCGCCAGCTCGCGGTCGGGCAGCGCCTCGTTGTGGGCCAGCTTGCGGGCCACGCCGATGTGGTGCTGCGCCAGCTCGTTGCCGATGTTGCGGGAGCCGGAGTGCAGCATCACCCAGACCTGCTTGGACGTGTCCAGGCAGACCTCGATGAAGTGGTTCCCGCCGCCCAGCGTGCCGAGCTGGTTGACCGCACGCTCCGCACGCGCCTTGACCGCCGGCGTCAGGTCGTCGAACCGGGACCAGAACTGCTTCCAGTCACCCGCGTCCCGCTCCCCGAACGCCGCGTCCTTGTGCGCGTTGAAGCCGACCGGCACCGCCTGCTCGATCTCCGACCGGATACCGGCCAGATCCCCCGGCAGGTCGTTGGCCGTCAGCGAGGTCCGCACCGCCGTCATCCCGCAGCCGATGTCCACACCGACCGCCGCCGGCGAGACCGCGTCCTTCATCGCGATCACCGAACCGACCGTCGCCCCCTTGCCCAGGTGGACGTCCGGCATCACGGCGACGTGCTTGACCACCCAAGGCAGCGCCGAGATGTTGCGCAGCTGTGCCATGGCCGCGGGCTCCACCTCGTCCACCCGCGTCCACATCTTGATATCCACGTGCTTCCCGGGCACGGTCGTCATCGCCATGC
>DATJJB010000625.1:0-3289 GCA_035492655.1 Kutzneria sp.
AGCCGGTGCCGGCGCGCTCACCCTGACGTCCTCGCCCAAGGGCGATCGGGCCTATCTGGCCGGCATTTTCGACTCCACAGTGACCGTGGTCGACCTGACCGTGCCGACCCGGCCGGCCGTGCTGGATACCCTGGCCATCCCAAGCGCCGGCATCGCCGGCGCGCACGGATTGGCTTATGTCCCAGCAGTCTGACGCAGCGACAGTTCCGCCCCGGTCCAACGGGACCTGAACATACGGTCGCTGGAGACGGCCACCACAGCCCCGGCGTAGTGCTCCACGGCGACCTCCAACTCCTCGGCCAGCACCGGCGGCAGGTGCAGCGTCGGCTCGTCGAGCAGCAGTACGTCCACTTCGGACACTAGGAGCCGGGCAAGGTCCAGCCGTCGCAGGCGATCCCGAGACAGCGCGCCGACCGGTGTCGACATCTCGGTCTCGTCGAACAAGCCCAGCGACAACAGGCGTTCGGCGTGCTCGTCGAACGTGCCTTGCCGGCCACGGGCGAACATCGCCAGCACGGAGCGATCCGGTGTCCGCACAACGCTTTCCCTTGGCAGGTAACCGATCCGTCCACTGCGAACGACCGATCCCTTGGCGGGTCGGCGCTGGCCGGCGAGCACGGAGAGCAGCTCCGCTGCGCCCGGACCGTCCACCAGCAGCCGAGATCCGGCTTCAAGACGAAGCCGGCCGACGTTTGGCAGTCCGCTGGCGGTCAGCCCGCCGGAGTTGTGGGTCTCGAACCGCATCGGGTCGGGCGGCCGGGGCACGGGATCGTGCCACAGGTGCTCGGCCCCGCGTTCGATCGCCGTGACCCAGGCGAGGTACTCCCGCTCCCATCGCTTGCGGGCGGACCACTTCTCGGCCAGGTAGCCGGCATAACCGTGGCGGTAGCGGGTGATCCGCGGCCCGTCGACCTCGATGATGCTGGTGGCGAAGCGTTCCAGCAGCAGCCGGTCATGTGTGGCCACCACCATCCGGTCGCGGTCCGGCACGTCGACCGGGTCGTCGAGCGTCAGCACGTCCGGGGACAGCCGGCGCAGTAGAGCGGATCGGTGCTCGCCAACGACGCCGACCCGGTCACCGGGATGGATCGTGAGCTGAGCAGGGGCAAGGGAGACAACAGACATGGGGACACCTACCGCGCGTCGAGCATGCGGACACGCCCGCCGGGTCGACGCCTCGGACGCGGGCCTGGGGTAAGCAGGTGTCAGCTCAACATGATGCGGCAAAAATGGCAGCCGGCCGATCACGCCGTCAATCGAATATCCGGCGGCGCAGGTGCTCGGCCGTCGACGCGTTGATCCCGGCGGCCACCGCCCGGTCGAAGGCGACGCGGGCAGAGTCCTTGTCCCCCAGACGGTTCAGCAGCTCGGCCCGGCTCGCGTGCCACCACGGGTACGCGTCCAGGTCGGTGATCGCGTCGACCAACGCCAACCCGGCCGCGGCACCGTCCCGCTCGGCCACGGCGGCGGCCCGGTTGAGCCGGACCACCGACGTGTCGTGCACGGTCAGCAGCACGTCGTACCAGGACACGACCGACGCCCAGTTGGTCTCGTCGTACGACGGCGCCAACGCGTGGCAAGCGGCGATCGCGGCCTGCACGACGTGGCGATCAGGCCGGTCCGGCGTCCGCCGCAGCGCGACGCCGACCAGCTCAACCCCCTCCTTGATCGCGGCGGTGTCCCACAGCGACCGGTCCTGATCGGCCAGCAGCACCGTGCCGGCGCGGGCCGTTCGACGGGATTCCTGCAACAGCATCAAGGCCAACAGGCCCAGCACGGTCGGCTCGTCCGGCATCAGCTCGGCCAACACCCGCCCCAGCCGGATCGCCTCCGCGGCCAGCGCGGGCCGGCCGTCGTAGCCCTCGTTGAAGATCAGGTAGACGGTGGTGGCCACGCCGGCCAGTCGGTCCGGCAGCTCCTCGGCCGCCGGCACCCGGTACGGGATGCCGGCGTTGGCGATCTTCTGCTTGGCCCGGACGAGCCGCTTGGCCATGGTCGCCTCGGGCACCAGCAGCCCGCGCGCCACCTCGGCCGTGGACAGGCCGGCCAGCGTGCGCAGGGCCAGCGCCACCTGCGCGTCCAGCGACAGGAACGGGTGGCAGCAGGTGAAGACCAGCCGCAGCAGGTCGTCGCGGACCTCCTCCGGCGCCTCGTCGACGGGAGGCTCCATCGCGGCGGCCTCCTTGTCCGGACGGCGTCCCTCGCGGCGGATGTGGTCGATGGCCTGCCGCTTGGCCGTGACCAGCAGCCACGCCCGCGGATTGGCCGGCACGCCGTCGCGCGGCCAGGTCTCCAGCGCCCGCACCACCGCGTCCTGGGTGGCGTCCTCGGCCAGGTCGACGCTGCCGGTGACGCGGATCAGCGTGGCCAGCACGCGAGCGCGTTCCTCGCGTACCAGCCGCGCGACCGCGTCACCGGCCGTGGTCACGAGAACTGGACGATCGGGCGGACCTCGACGACCCCGCCGTTCCACGCCGCCGGAATCTGCGCCGCCGTCTTCACGGCCTCCTCCAGGTCGGCGCATTCCAGCACGTAGTAGCCGGTCAGAACCTCCTTGGTCTCGGCGTACGGGCCGTCGGTGGTCAGCACGTCGCCGCCCTTGCCGCCGCTGACCCGCACCGTGGTGGCGGTGGTGCTCGGGTACAGGGCGTTGCCGCCGCGCAGCACGGCCGCCGCGGCCCGGTTGAACTCGGCGTACTCCCCGCTCATCTCGGCGGGCTTGGACTGGTCCCAGTCCATTTCGGGCGTGTAGATCATGGCGAGGTACGTGGTCATGGCTGCTCCCGAGTGGTGCGGGCCGGCTCTGGTTGCCGACCGACACCCTAAGGACGAACGGCCGGGACCGCCCAGGGACAACCCGCCGAAAAAATCTTCAGCGCCTTCTGCGCGGGGTCAGCCGGACGCCGGGCAGCGGCGGGGCCGGGATGCGGGCGCCGTCGTGGCCGCGGACGACGCCGAAGCGGTCGCCGTCCTCCCACTCGGCGCGGGCGGCGGCGATGTCGTCGTGGTTGCGGCCGACGAAGTTCCACCACATGACCAGGTCGTCCTCGTACGGCGCGCCGCCGAGCAGGATGGCCCTGGCGCCGCTGTCACTCGTCACGGTGACGTGGTCACGGTTGGTACCGAGGTAGAGCATCGGTCCGGACGGGAGGTCGTGACCTAGCGCCGCTAGCGATCCCTCGACGACGACCAGGGCGTGTTCGAAGTCGGTCCGCAGCGGCACCGTCGCGGTGTCGCCCGGGGCGACCGAAAAATCGGCCCCGACCAGCGGGCTGTACGTGGTGGCCGG
>DATJJB010000626.1:0-14335 GCA_035492655.1 Kutzneria sp.
CCAATCCCGCCCCAGCCGCGCCGAACACTCCAACAACATCCCGTGCACAAAAGCCTGCGGAATGTTCCCTCGCAGCTGCCGCTGCCGAACGTCGTACTCCTCGGTGAACAACCCCGGCGGACCACACGACGCCCGGTTCCGCTCGAACCGACGAGCCGCAGCTACCGTCTCCCCCTGCTGATGCTCAGCCAACGCAAGCCAGAACCCACACACCAAAAACGCCCCCTCCGCCGCCCCCAACCCCCGGTCGTCATGCCGAAAGCGGTACACGTAACCATCACGGGCGAGGCCCGCACGCACCGCCCGCACCGTGGCGACGCTACGGGGATCATCCGCCGGCACCGCGCCACGAAGTGCCGCCAGCAGCAGCGAAGCGTCCACGGAATCGTCGTCGATGGACCGCTGCCAATACCCCTCGGGGTGCAGACTGGTTCGCGTAGTCTCCGCCAGAATCGCATCGGCCAGCGTGGTGCACCGGTTGGCCATGGTGAACCGCGCAACACGCCGCAACCCGGCAACACAGATCAGGTTGGAATGCGTCCACGACCGCTCGTCCAACTCCCACACGCCGGCCTCGGTCTTGCGCCACTCCTGCTCAACGGCATCAACGGCGATCCGCAACGCCCGCTCAGCGTCAGCGGTCAGATGGTCGTGCTCAGCCGCCGCCCCGAACAGCAGCATCGCCTCGCCGAAGGCATCCAGCTGGAACTGGTGCCGCACCTGATTGCCCACCCGGTCGGACCCGCCGGGATACCCGGGAAGATCGAGTTCGCGCTGATCCGGGATCTGCCCGCCGGTGACGGTGTACGCCGGCTTCAACGAAGGCCCGTCCTCGATCAACCGTTCCGCCACGAACCGAACGGCATCATCCATCAACCGATGCGGTTGGTGGGCGGCAACGGCTTCACCCACGTAACACTGGTCACGGATCCACGCGTACCGATAGTCGTAGTCCCCACCGAGCTCGGCCCGCTCCGGCAACGACGTCGTGGCCGCGGCGACCATGCCGCCGGTGCCGGACGTCAGTCCACTCAGAACGGCAAAGGCATGAGCGGTGTCCTGCGGCACCAAGGTGTCCGAGCAGTCCGGCACAGCCTGCCGCCAACCGTGTTCCGTCTCCTGCCAACACAATCGCGGATCCGGCGGCGGGTCGTCGAACTGCCGGTCGGACACCTCCAGCACGAAGTCATGGTGCTGCCCGGCGTCCACGCGCACACGGCCGTCAACCGCCCCACGCCAACGAATCCACAATGGACCGCTACGCATGGTCCACACGTCACCGTCGCGCTGCACGACATCCACGTCCGCCCGGCCGAAATCAGCCCCCGGCCGGCACCGCACGAGCATCTCAACCGGCCGGTCGCCCGCCAGCACCCGACGCAGCAACACCGCCCGGTGCGGATCAGCCGGCAACGCCAAGGCTTCCCGGCATTCGACGATGGTGTCCCGCGTGCTCCACCGGCTGTGCCAGATCAAAGTCCCGGGCTCGTAGTAGCCGCCCCACACGTGCCACGGATCGGCCGGCATCACCTGGTAGTACCCGCCGCCGCCCACCAGCGCCCCGAACACGGCGTCGTCATGCCACCTGGGCGCGCACATCCACGCCACACAGCCCTGCGGGTCGATCAGCGCGCCGCGTTCACCGTCCGCGACCAACGCGTACTCCCGCAGGACGTGTGGAATGCAGTCCATTCCGTCCACAGCGGACGGATACCCGTCTCAGCGCACTCGGAAGCGTTCCGCGTCGGCTTCCTTGAACACCAGGCCGTTGCCCGGCGTCTCGGCCGGGATCAGGCAGCCGTGCACGGGTTCGAGCACGCCGTCGAAGAACATCCGTTCGATGCGGACGTGATCGTGGAAGTACTCAAGATGCCGCAAATGGGGCGGCGCCGTCGCGGCGTGCACGTGCGCCATCGGGGCGGTGTGGCCGGAGAACGGCTTGGTCGTCGCCGACGCCACGCGCAGCCACTCGGTGATGCCGGCGCAACGGGTGATGTCGGCCTGGAGCACGTCCACGCTCGGGGCCATCACCTTGAAGTACTCGAGGTGATAGCCGTACTCCCCCGCCGTGACGTCCAGCGGCAAGTCGCGGGACAGGTCGCCGAGGCCGGGCAGGTCGTCGGAGCTGACCGGCTCCTCGAACCACGTCACGTCGGTCTCCTCGACCAGCCGCCGACCCAGCCGTAACGCCGTGACCTGGTCGTACGCGCCGTTGGCGTCCACGTACAGCTCGGTGTCGGCGCCGATCGCCGCACGCACCGCCCGGACGCGGGCCAGGTCGTCCGCCGGCGAGATGCCGATCTTCATCTTGACCCGGGGAATGCCCTGTTCGACCCAGCCGGCCAGCTGCGCGACCAGGTCGTCCCGGGAGTACGTGGTGAAGCCGCCCGAGCCGTAGACCGGCACCTCGGCGCGACAGCCGCCGAGCAGGCGGTGCAGCGGCACGTCGAGAGTGCGGGCCTTGGCGTCCCATAAGGCCAGGTCGACGGCGGCGATGGCCATCGAGCAGATCCCCGGACGGCCGAGGTTGCGGATGGCCGAACGCATCGCCTCCCAGGCCGCGCCGGTCTCCCGCACGTCGATGCCGACCACTCGCGGCGCCAGCAGGCCGTCGATCAGGCCGGTCAGGCACTCGTGGCCGTAGGTGTGGCCGATGCCGGTCACACCGGAACGGGTGCGCGCGGTCACGACAACAACTGTTGTCGCGTCCCAGGACAGCGTGCCGTCCGCCTCCGGGCCGTCGGTGGGCACGGTGTAGGCGGCGGCCTCGACCGAGGTGATCTCGTGCCCGTCGGTCATGACGGAACAGCCACGTTCAGCCGGCCGAGGATCGCCATGTCGTCGACGGCCCCCCAGCGCTCGACGATCTTGCCGCCGGCGAAGCGGGACATCTGCATGCCCCGCGCCGCGATCCGGTGCCCGGTGGCGGCGACGCCGTGAAACCGACCGCGCTGGGTGCCGGTGAGCCGGTACACCATCGCGACGTGGTCGCCGTCGGCGATACACACCTCCTCGTCGAGGCGCAGGTCGGGGAACGCCGCGCTCAGGTCGGCGAAATACCGCAGCACACCGTCGAATCCGCCGCCGTGCTCGGGTGCCGGGTCGTGGTCGACCAGGTCGTAGGCGTACACCTCGTCGAGCCGGTCATAGGCCTGTTTGTTGATCAATTCCAGCAGCAGCCGGGCCGTGCGGACGTTGTCATCACGACTCATCGCCAGCGTCCTTTGCTTTGTCGTACACCAGGTGCAGGCCGTCGGAGACGGTAAGGGCGGTCAGCGTGCCGCACACCAGGCGGGTCAGCCTCGGCGCGAACACCAGGCCTGCGGTCAGACCGGTCGCCACCCACACCGACAGGCAGAACGGGCAGGTGAGCATCTCGCCGGCGGCGTGCTGCACGCCGTGACCCCGGACGGACTCCATCACCTCGCCGTCGCCGGCCGGCTCCTCGTACCGCGCGAACGGCGCGCGCAGCGGGCTGGTCACGGCGTCCTTGGTGAGCAGGCGGCTCAGTTTGTACGTCGCCACCGACAGCAATGCTGTGTCGCCCACGCTCGGCGCGGGCGGCGTGATCCGGAGGGCCTTGGCCAGCAGGGCCAGCCCTCCGGTCAGGCCGCCGTACACGCCGAGCACCGCCAGGTAGCCGCCGAGCGGCCGTTCCTCGTCGCCCTGGTACTGCTGCTTGACCTGGCGGATGGTGCTGTCCACGGACATCCGCGTCACCGGACCGCCGGTCCGGCCTTGCTGGTCTGCCGGACGTGCTCGAGCAGCTCGTGGCAGCGGCGGGCGCGGGCCGAGCCGTAGTCGTGGCCGGCCTTGAGCGAGTGGTACTGCACGGAGATCAGGTCGAAGCTCACGTCGTCGAAGCCGGTCTCGCCGGTCGCCATTGCTGGTTCTCCCTTCTTCTGTCCTCCGTCTAATGCGTTACCCCGCCATGGCGCGGGTAATCGTCGGCGCGTGCGCCCAGTCGCAACCAGCGGCCGCAGAACCCGGGCCAGCAGCTCGTCCTTGGGCAGCCGGCGCGGCGGCCCGGCCGGCAGATGCACGACGCTGAAGCCCCGCGCGGTGTCGACCTACGCCGGCAGGTCCGGGTCGGCGCGGCGGGTGTACACGACGACCTCGTGCCCCTGCCGGGCCAGCGCCGTCAACCCGCCGCTGTCGACCTCGCCCAGCTCGGCCAGCGGACTGGCGTGCTCGGACACCATCGCGATCCTCGTGACTACCTCCCACTTGCCACGGTCTCGGTCAGCAGCCAGTCCCAGTCCCGCAGGAAGGGCTCCAACCCGTATCTGGCCAGCGCCGCTTCTCTGGACTGTTTGCCCAGCTCGGCCGCAAGGTCCGGGGTCCCGACGATGCGGGCCCGGCGAACCGGTTCGTTGATCACGGCCGCGGCTCGGGGCAGTTCCCGGTGTAGCGCGGCCCGGGATCCGGCATGCCGTGCTCGATCACCGTCGTCGGCGCGCGGCCGGAATCCCACATCATCCCGGTCGGCCAGCGGATGCGGCTGGCCCTTGGGAGTGTTGTGTTCCACGTAGACCATCGGCGGCCGGCCCAGCACCCACTGCCGCGCGGCTTCGACGTCCTCGGGCCGTTGTAGCACCACGACGTCCACTTCGGACGGTTCGGTGATCTCGACGGCGTTGGGCCAGTCGTGGCCGCACTTGCCGCCGCCCGAGGCGTCACGGGGAATGAGGTATTCGTGCCGGCCGGAGACGAAGGCCGACAGCCAGGCCGCGTGCACGTGCCACACGAGCACCCGCAGCCGGCGGGCGGACGCGATCCAGCCCAGCGGCGGCAACACCACGCGCCCAGTCATGCGCGTACCCCCTGCAACGCCTCGACGGCGTCGGCGACTTCGGCAGCGGTGACGTTGTTGAGGCAGGGATGGCCGGCCAGCGGGCAGATCCGGGCTTGCGTGTCACGGCACGGCGAATCCTGGTCGCCGAGCAGCACGTACGGCACGCGATACGGCGCCCACCGCCGGGCCGACACCACCGGGGAGAACAGCGAGACCACCGGCGTGCCGACGGCTGCGGCCAGGTGCGCCGGGCCGGTGTTGCCCACCACCAACACCTCCGCGCCGGCGATCGCGGAGGCCAGTTCCGCAAAGGTCGTGCGGCCACCGAGATCCAGTCCACAATGGCCGGCCACGCGAGCGGTCAGCGCCCGCTCGTCGGGCCCGCCGGTGACGACCACCTGATGGCCACGGCGGCTCAGCTCGATCACGGCCTCGCCGCACCGCTCCGGCGACCACGCCCGTGACGGCACCGAGGCGCCGGGATGCACGACTACGTAAGAACCTTTCTTGCGCACCGGGTTCCTCGGCAGCGCGCGGACGGCCAGCCGGCCGTCGTCGGCCGGGCCGAGCGCGAAGCCGGCCGCCTTGGCGACGGTCAGCGCCCGCTCCGGCTCAGGAAGGTCGTCGTCGACCTCGATACCGGGCCGCAGCCGGATGTCCAGCAGGGAACCGGGATAGTCGTCCGACACGGCCGCGATCCACGGCACGCCGGCCATCCGCAGCAACAAAGCCATCGGCAGCGGCGACTGGTGGTACGAGGTCAGGATGAGGGCGCTGTCGAAGCTTCGCCGCTGGATGGTCCGGCGCACGGATTCGATGTCACGACGGTCCACATCGGACGGCGTCGGGTCGATCCACGGGCAGCGCCACATCAACACGTCATGCACGCCCGGCAGCATCCGTGCCGCCTGCTTTCCCCTTGGACCGCAAAGGATCGTCACCTCGTTGCCCTGCGCGGCGGCACGCACCGCCGGCCCCGACACGAGCACGTCGCCCTCGCTGTCCAGACGGACAACCAGCACTCGTCGCCTCATCGCAGCACCTTTCCCACAGCCGCAAGGAGATCCGGGCCCACCTCGGGGGCGGCATCGACCTCCTCGCGCCGCGTCTTCGCGGTCGGCACCAGAATCGCTCGCGCGTTGGCGGCCAGACCGGCGGCGACGTCGCCGCCGATGTGCCCGATCACCGTGATGCGGTTCGTCGGCACACCCAGCGTGGCGGACGCCGCCAGCACCAGGCCGGGCTCGGGCTTGCGGCACGGGCAGCCGTCGTACTGCCCGTGCGGGCAGACCTGCCAGGCACGGAACGGGCCGAGCAGCTGCTCGACCCGCCGGTTCACCGCCAACACCGCGTCCAAGGTGAGCATTCCTCGCGCGACGCCGGACTGGTTGGTCACCACACCGACCGCGATCCCCTGGTCCCGCACCAGGTCCACGGCCCGGCGCGCGCCCGGCATCGGTGCTACCCTGCCCGGGTCTCCGTTGTAGGGCACGTCGACAACGAGGGTGCCGTCCCGATCGAACAGCACCACGTCGCAGCCATGGCTCGCAGTCACGAGGGACGAGATTGCCGCTGCGAGTGGGAGTAAACGCGGCCTGGGGAACTACTACCCACCGTGATGACTCCTGTTTGGCCCGGCCGTCACGGGGGTAGTCCGATCCGGATGCGCACCGTGCTTGCCTTGCGGGCCTTGAATCTCGGCGATCTGCTCGTGGCCGTGCGGACTCCGCCGGCACCGGCCGCAACCCCGATCCGGCCCTGCTCGGCGTCACCGCCGATGACGTGCTGAGGAGTGTCGCGGAGCTGGTCGGCGGGTAGCCCTGGAGCGCAGGAACAGCCACGCTGGGAGGAACCATGCCGCAGGACCAAGCCTCGACCGGTCAGCTTCTCGCCCGGTTGAGCGAGCAACTGTCGACCCTGGTGCGCGACGAGGCCGCGCTGGCCGTGGTGGAGGTCAAGACCAAGGCCCGCGCCGCCGGTCTCGGCGTCGGGGTGCTGGCCGGGGCCGCGTTGTTCGGCTTCCTCGGCCTGTGCGCGCTCATCGCCTGCGCGATCATCGCGCTGGCCCTGGTGTGGCCGGCCTGGCTGGCCGCGCTGGCCGTCGGCGGCGCGCTCGTGCTGTTCGCCGGCGCGCTCGGCACGTTCGCCCTGGCCAAGCTGCGCCGAGGCGTGCCGCCGGTGCCGCAGGAGACCGTGGCCAACGTCAAGGACGACGCCGCGATCATCCGCCGGGCGGTGACCCAGTGACCACCCCGTCCGATCCGGCCCTCCTGAGCGAGGAGGTCGAGCGGACCCGCGAGGAGATCGTGGACACGATCAACCTGCTGCGCGGCAAGGTCGACCGGGCGCGCAAGGTGCCGGTCGCGCTCATCGCGACCGGCAGCCTCGGCGTGTTGGTCCTGGTGATCCTGCTGCTAAGAAGGCGATGAGCGGCGGGTCCAGCGCTCCGCTTCCTCGGCGCGGGCCGCGTCGAGGGCGGGTCCGGACGAAACGTCGTGCCCGCCCGGGGTTGGCCGGCCAACCCGATGTCGTTGGCCGGCCGAGGCACCCTGGCCCCCTGATACTCCAGCGGCCCGTCGGACAGCGGCTGTTCCAGGTCGATGAAGTCGCCCTCGGGCGTCCGGCGGATGATGCCGGTCTCGATGCCCTCCTCCAGCACCCTCCGGTCGCGCCGCTGCAGTCCGATGCACCACGGTGTAGGCGATCGGCGGCAGGACGAGCCAGGCCAACACCCCGCGCTCCGCCCTGGTGCCCGGCAGCGGCCATCGATCCGCGTACCGGACCAGCCGCACCCGTCTTCCTCGAGGCCGGCGCGCAGCAGGTCGTCCCTTGTCCGACCGTCAAGGTTGTCACGGGTGACAGCGACGGATTCCCGCACCCCAGCAAGCCAAACCCGCAACCGAGCTGGTTCCAGCGAGCTGTAGGTGGTGGACTTCGGGCTCAGCTGACCTTGCGGGCCTTCCAGATCTCCTCGACCGGCCACTGCCGGGACCAACCGGCCGGGGCGTAGTTGAAGGAGGAGCCGGCGGCCGCGTCGGGGGCGTAGAGCTCGATCAGGTCCTCGACCTCGAAACCGTTGGCGCGCAACAGGCGGATCATATCGCCGTGGCTGATGTGGAACTCGACACCGCCGTCCGGCCAGGTGAAGCGGTGCATGTCCCGCTGCGGCCGCAGCATGCGCTCGGTGGACGGCTCGTTCTCGTCGTCCGGGCCGCACAGCATCGACACGACGCTGTTGCCCAGGAAGGCGAGACGTCCGCCGGGCCGCAGCAGCCGGGCCGCCTCCGGGATCCAGACGTACGGGTCGCACCAGATCGCCGCGCCGTACTCGCTGACCGCGAGATCGAAGGACTCGTCCGGGTACGGCACCTGTTCGGCGTTGCCGTGCAGCAGCGGGAACTCGATGCCGTGCTCGGCCTGCAGCCGACGGGCGGTGGCCAGCTGCTGCTCGGAGTTGTCGATGCCCACCGGCCGCGCGCCGCGTCGGGCCAGCCACGAGCTGACGTAGCCGGTGCCGCAGCCGAGCTCGATCACGTCGAGACCGGTGACGTCGTCCGGCAGCAGCGGGGCCTGCTCCTGCGGAACGGCGAACACACCCCAGGTCACCGTGTTCTCCCGCCAAGCCCGCTCACCGCTGGCGACCCAGCGGTCGGCCATGCCGTCCCAGTACTCGCGGTTGTGCTGGACGTGCGCCGGCAGCTGCTCGGTGGTCATGGCTGCCATGACAGCGTGTCCACGCGGAGGCGGTCAACCGATTTTGACCGCCTCCGCCCGAAGGGGCTCGCTCAGTTGGGCACGGTGTCGGTGAAGTGCGTGCCGGCGGCGTAGTAGCCGGACACGGCGCTGTCGACCTGAGCCGGGCTCAGCGCGCCGGCGTTGAAGTACACCCAGTTGACCTTCTGGTCCCAGCTGCGCTGCCCGGTGAACGGCAGGTCGATGAACCACAGGTTGAAGTCGATGGTCATCTTGTCCCGCGGGTAGTACTTCCCGTTGCTGCTGAAGTACACCCGACCGTCCACATAGTACGTCACGGTGCCGTTGGCGACGGTCATCACGAGCGTGTGCCAGCCCTGGAGACTGGAGATCTCGTTGTGCGTCACGCGATCCATGGCGTCGGCGCTGTACCAGGTCGTGGTGTACAGCGTCGGACCCGGTGCGCCCCAACCACCGTTGGGCAGGTACTCGTTGTCCAGCTCGCTGTAGAGCGGCTCATCCGGGGTGATCGTGTAGAAGGTCTCGTTGATGTGATCGCCGTCCGGGCCGCTGGTCGGCGCGTCGGTGAAGAACACCCTGGCCGCGTAGGTCCCTTCGCGGAACTTGCGCTGCACGGTGTCGATCTCGGCCTGCGTGGTGTTGGCGGCGGTGCCGTCGGTCCTCGCCTCCAGCTGCATCGCCTTGCCTCCGACGGCGGCGGAGTCGGCGGGAAAGCTGATGGCACTGGCGGTCCAGGTGCCGGCGATGCCCGGGCCACCGCCGCCGGTCCGCACGCTCCAGCCGTGCGCGGCCAGCGCCGGGTCGGCCGGTCCGCTGTAGTGGAAGTCGTCGAACAGGGCCGCCCCGGACGGCTGGACAACAGTTGTTGTCGTGGTGGTCGGGGCGTCGCCGCCCGGGGCGGTGCCGAAGGCCAACGCGCCGTCGACGTACGCGGCGACGTCGGTGTTGACGGCGTAGTTCGTGTCGGCGCCGTTGAACGAGTAGTCGTTGGCCTGGTTGACGTTCTGCCAGTCGGCCCGGTAGAGCCGCAGCTGGATGTCGCCGCTGTCGGCGCCGGCGGCGATCGAGCCGCCGGTGAAGCTGACCTGGAGGTAGTGGTCGGCGGTGGCGGTCGGCGTGGCCAGCGTGCCGACCGTGCCGGTGATGCTGCCGCAGCCGACGACCGCCCAGGCGCAGGCGAACACGTACGAGCCGCTGGTGTCGGCGGTGAAGTAGTAGCGCAGGGTGACCTGGTTCAGCGACACCGCCGTGCTGCCGGTGTTGACGATCTTGAACCAGGGTTCGGCCTCGCCGGCGGTGGCCGGCGTCGAGGTCTTGTACTGCACGCTGAGCGCGGGCGTCGCGCCCAGCGCCGGCTGGATGGCGTAGAGGCTGGCCGCCGCGCAGACCGCCGCCGTGGCGGCGATGGCGGCTCGGCGGCGTCCCCGGGGCCGGGCAGGGATCGGGTCCATCGGGTTCTCCTCGGTCGAACGACGCGTGGCGGCCTCGTCGACACCGACATAACCATTGGTAAGTCGGATGCCGCATACCGTGGCCCCAGCTGGACCGCCTGTCAAGGGGCTTGACATGACCAATGGTCAGCCGCCAGCCTCGGCTGCCATGGGGTCGACCGCGATCATTCCCCGCCCGTCGCACGTCGAGCCGCGGCCGGGCACGTTCCCGCTGCGGCCGGATCTTCGGGTCAACTGCGGGCCCGGGGCCGAGCGGGCCGGCGAGCTGCTCGCCGGCTATCTCGGCCTGCGCGGCGCGGCCGGCCACGCGCCGACGATCTGGCTCGAGCTGGCCAGCCGCGGCATCGGCGCCGAGGGCTACCAGCTGGACATCCGACCTCGGCAGGTGATGCTCACCGCGACCACCGAGGCCGGCCTGCTGCACGGCGTGCAGACGCTGCGAATCCTTGCATTGCAAGGGAATCTGCCCTGCCTGCGGATCAGGGACGCGCCGCGGCTGCCGTGGCGGGGCGTGCTGCTGGACGTGGCGCGACACCACATGCCGCTGGAGTTCCTGCACCAGTTCGTCGACATCTTGGCTCTGCACAAGCTGAACGTGCTGCACCTGCACCTGACCGACGACCAGGGCTGGCGGATGGAGATCGCCGGGTGGCCGCGGCTGGTCGACGTCGGCGCGTGGCGGCCGGAGAGCCAGGGCGACGGCATACCCCACGGGGGTTATTACACCCAGGCCGAGCTGCGGGAACTCGTCCGCTGCGCGGCCGCTCGCGGCGTGCTGATCGTGCCCGAGATCGAGATGCCCGGGCACGTGCGAGCTGCCCTGGCGGCCTATCCCGAACTGGGCAACTTTCCCTCAAGGCCGCAACCCGTCTGGACGAATTGGGGCATCAGCGAGGACATTCTCGGCGTGCACGACACCGCGCTGAGCTTCGGCCGTGAGGTGCTGCGGCAGGTCGCCGACGTGTTCCCCGCCCCGTACGTGCACATCGGCGGCGACGAGTGCCCGACGACCCAGTGGGCCACCGCCCCTTCCGCGCAGGCCCGGGCACGTGAGCTGGGATTCACCGATCCCGGCCAACTGCACGGCTGGTTCCTCGGCCAACTCCAGGACACGCTCCGCGACCTCGGCCGGACTGCCGTGTGCTGGGCCGAAACCCACCCTGGCGGGATGCCGCCAGGGCTCGTAGCCACCGCATGGCGGGACTCCGCGCACGGCGCGGCCGCCATCCGCGACGGGCACCAGGTGATCATGGCTCCACACCGGTCGACGTACCTCGACTACGCCTCGTCGGAACCGCCCGGCCCGTCCGGCTTCGTCACCACCTTGGCTGACGTCTACCGCTTCGACCCGTTGGCCGGCCTGCCCGCCGCCGTCGGCTCCGCGCCCGGCGTGCTCGGCACGCAGGCCCAGCTGTGGACCGAATACGCCCCGACCCCCGACCATGTCCGGCGCTCGGCCTTCCCCCGCCTCTGCGCCTTCGCCGACGCCGCCTGGCGCAGCACCGCCCCCGACTACGATGACTTCCGGCGCCGCCTGGCCGTGCACCTGGACCTGCTCGGCTCCTTGAACGCCCTCCATTCGACCTATGCCGAGACCCCGTGACCACTGCCTCCTCGCCCAAGCGTGACGTCGTCCGCCAGCACATCCTCGGGCTGATCGAGAACACCCGCCCCGGCACCGGGCTGGCGTCCGAACGCGAGCTCGCCCAGCAGCTCGGCGTCTCCCGGCCCACCGTCCGGGCCGCCCTCGACGACCTCACCCGCGACGGTTTCCTGGTCCGGCAGCGGGGTCGCGGCACCTTCACCAGCCCGCACAAGATCACCCAGGAGCTCGCCGGGGGCATGGCCGCGCCGCCCGCCGAGGGCGACTGGACCAGCTCCGTCGTCTCCTTCGCCGTCTCCCCCGCGCTGCCCCCCGTTGCCGCTCGACTCGAGCTCTCCCCCGGCGACTCCGTCCTCCGCGTCACCCGCGTGCGTCTCGTCGACGACGAGCCCATCGCCATCGAACGCCTCGAACTCCCCGCCTCCGTCGTCCCCGGCCTGGCCGCCGCCGACATGGAGTCCGGCAACTTCTACCAGCTCCTCCGCACCCGCTTCGGCGTCTCCGTGGCCTCCGCCGTGCAGAGCATCGAGCCGTCCTTCACCAACCCCGAGCAGGCCGAGCTCCTCGACGTCCCCGTCTACTCCCCGCTGCTCCAGATCGAACGCACCACCCGCGACACCACCGGCCGCGTCGTCGAGGTCACGCGGTCGGTGTACCGGGGCGACCGCTACCGCATCACCTCGACCTTGCGCTTCGACGACACCTCGGGCTGACTAGGCTTCCGCGGTGACTGTGAACGACGCCCTCGCCGACATCCTCGACCGCCAAGCCGCCGAGACGGAGTCGGAGCAGCTGCTGGCGGCGCTGGTCGACGGCGGGGTGTTCGTGCCGACGGACGACGAGGGCTCGGTCCTGTTCTTCCAAGGCGAGCACGGTGAGCCGATGCTGCCCGGCTACGTCAGCGAGGCCTGCTGCACGGAGCTGCTGCCACAGGCCGCGGCGTCGGTGCACTGCGATTCGATGCGGCTGATGGACATCCTGAAGCAGACCGGCGTGGCGGTCATGGCGCTGTACGCCCACAACGGCTGGGCCCGGGTGCCGGCGCAGCTGATGGCGGAGACGATGAGCCGGCGCGGCCGGAACGCGGCGGGCGAGCGGTTGAAGCTGACCCGCACCACGCACCCGGTGGCGCTCGCCCTGCTCAAGGCACTCGACCGCCGGGTGGCGGAGTTCCCGGCGATAGAAACCGTCTGGGTGTCGCAGGCCCGCTGGCTGGAAACCGGCAACGAGCACCTCATGCTGCACGTGGCGGTGGCCGAGCCGCTGCCGTCCACATCGGCCAACGCCATGATGGAGCTGCTGATGAACGAGGACGTCCTGCTCACGGAGGAGGACCCGAGGGTCGGCATGCTCGCGCTGAACACCGGCGACCACGCCGACACCATCGCGGAGCTCGAGGTCATGGGCCTGGACACGGTCCGCCGGGCCTAGTTCCGCTTCACGAACTCCAGCAGGGGCTTCATCACGGACACGTCCACACCGGTGCTGCGCAGGGCCACGATGATCTGCGCGGCGCGGCGGTACTCCTGCTCGTCGGCCATGCGGTAGCCGCCGGGCTGGAACTGGACGACGGGAATCGTGGTCGGCCGCACCCGCACATTGGTCTCGTCCCGCCAGGCCCGGCACTCGGCCTGCTGGCCCTTGGCGTCGATGCCGGTGACCCAGACGAAACGGACCCGCCGGGAATCCTGGTCGTCCTCGACCCACAGGGTGTTGGGCGAGATCGAAACGACCGGGGCGACCGGCGGCGGAGGTGGGGCGGCCCGGCGGCCCAACCGCGCGGTCTGCGCGACCGGCTGGGGCAGCGGCTGGGAAATCGGCTGGCCGACCGCGGCCCCGACCAGCACCAGGTCGAGGTCGGCGGCGGCGCGCAGCAGGGTGGCGTAGTCGACCTGCGCGTTGACCGCCTGGATCTGGGCGACGAGGGTGCGGGCCAGGTCGCCGGTGGGATGCGGCCCGAGGCCCCGGTCCAGCACCTCGACCTCGGCGGCCGCGTTGTCCAGGGCGTCGGCCAGCCGGCGGAACTCCTCGGCCGCCCGGCGGACGGGCGCCTGCACGGCCCGGCGGAACGGCCCGGTCGTGTTGTCGATGGTCATGGCTCCCAGGTTAGGCAAGGATCGGCAGGGTCGGAGAGTCGAGGAGGCAATCATGGCCCTGTTGACCGACTTGGTGTCCGCGCTCGCCGGTGGCAGCGTGCGGATCGTGGACCTGACCGCGCCGCTGTCGGCCAGCACGCCGGTGCTCCAGCTGCCGGAGCCGTTCGCCAACACGATCAGCTTCCGGCTGGAGGAGATCAGCCGCTACGACGACCGGGGCCCGGCCTGGTACTGGCACGACATCCACACCGGCGAGCACGTCGGCACGCACGTCGACGCGCCGATCCACTGGCTGACCGGCAAGGACGGCATCGGCGTCGACGAGATCCCGCTACGCAACCTGGTCGCGCCGGCGGTGGTGCTGGACGCGACGGACAAGGTCGCGGCGGATCCGGACTTCCTGCTCGGTATCGACGACGTGCGGGAGTGGGAGGGGCGGCACGGGCCGTTGCCCGAGGGCGGCTGGCTGCTGTACCGGACGGGCTGGGACGCACGGTCCGGTGACCAGGAAAGCTTCTTGAACGGCCAGCACAGTCCGGGCGTGTCGCCGGAATGCGCCCAGTGGCTCGCCGAGGAGACGCCGATCGTCGGTTTCGGGGTGGAGACGGTCGGCACCGACGCGGGACGCGCGGCCGAGCTGGAGCCGATGTTCCCGTGCCACAACCTGCTGCTGGGC
>DATJJB010000627.1:0-20864 GCA_035492655.1 Kutzneria sp.
GCGGCCGCCCGCGACCGCTACGGCCGCCGGCACCGCGCCGACCGCGTCGTCGGCTTCTTCGACACCCCGCGCGGCCGCTACGTCCAGATCCGCCGGGCCAAGCGCGGCGGCGTCGCCTGGAGCACCGTCGCCCCCGCCGACGAACGCCGCCTCGGCCAGCACATCACCGACCTGCTCAACGACGCCGTCCAACTCACCTTCAGCTGACCGGATCCCACAGGTCCCGCGCCTCCGGGGCGCTGATCCGCTTCGCGTCGGCGGCCTGGTCGTTGGGCTCGGACTGGGAGTCCCGCTCAGCCTGCACCCGAGCGGTGTAGACCTCCACCTCACGGGCGACGCGCGCGTCGTCCCAGCCCAGCACGCGCCCCATCAGCCGGGCGACCTGGTCGGCGCAGTCGACACCGCGGTGCGGGTACTCGATGGAGATCCGGGTTCGCCGGGTGAGCGCGTCTTCGAGGTGCAGCGCGCCCTCGTGCGAGGCGGCGTAGACGATCTCCACCTGGAGGTAGTCGGGCGCGGCCGGCAGCGGACGCAGCAGGTCGGGGTCGCCGTCGGCGACGGCCAGCACCTCGTGCACCAGCGAGCCGTACCGGTCGAGCAGGTGCCGCACGCGATACGGGTGCAGCCCGTGCCGAGTGGCCAGTTGGTCGGCCTGGTTGACGAGCGCGTAGTAGCCGTCGGCACCGAGCAGCGGCACCTTGTCGGTGATCGACGGCTGAAGCCGGCCCGTCAAGTCGGCGCCGGCGGCGTCCACGGCGTCGGCCGCCATCACCCGGTACGTCGTGTACTTGCCGCCGGCGATCGCCACCAGACCCGGTGAGACGCGCGCGACAGCGTGCTCGCGGGACAGCTTGGACGTGGACTCGCTCTCCCCCGCCAGCAGCGGCCGCAGCCCGGCGTACACGCCCTCGATGTCGTCGTGGGTGAGCGGCGTGGCCAGCACGGTGTTGACGTGGTCGAGGATGTAGTCGATGTCGCCCTTGGTGGCGGCCGGATGCGCGAGGTCGAGGTTCCAGTCGGTGTCGGTGGTGCCGACGATCCAGTGGTTGCGCCACGGGATCACGAACAGCACGGACTTCTCGGTGCGCAGGATCAGCCCGGACTCGGCGACGATCCGGTCCCGCGGCACGACGATGTGCACGCCCTTGCTGGCCCGCACCCGGAACCGGCCGCGGCTGCCGGACAGGCGCTGCAGCTCGTCGGTCCACACGCCGGTGCAGTTGATCACGGCGTTGGCCTTGACCTCGGTCTCCCGGCCGTCCTCGGCGTCGCGCACCCGCACGCCGGAGATCCGGTCGGCCTCCCGCAGGAAACCGGTGACCTGGGTGGACGTGCGCACCACGGCGCCGTAGTGGGCCGCGGTGCGGCCGACGGTCATGGTGTGGCGAGCGTCGTCGGCCTGCGCGTCGTAGTAGCGGATGCCGCCGATCAGCGCGGACCGCTTGAGCGCCGGGAACATGCGCAGCGCGCCGGCCCGCGTGAGGTGCTTCTGTCCGGGCACCGAGCTGGCGCCGCCCATCGTGTCGTACATGAGCAGGCCGGCCGCGGTGTACGGGCGCTCCCACACGCGATGGCTGAGCGGGTAGAGGAAGCTCACCGGCTTGACCAGGTGCGGGGCGATCCTGGTGAGCATCAGCTCCCGCTCGCGCAGGGCCTCGCGCACCAGCCCGAACTCCAACTGTTCCAGGTAGCGCAGGCCGCCGTGGAAGAGCTTGCTCGACCGGCTGGACGTGCCCGAGGCCAGGTCGCGGGCCTCGACCAGGGCCACCCGCAGGCCACGGGTGGCGGCGTCCAGCGCCGTGCCGACGCCGACCACGCCGCCGCCGATCACCACCACGTCGAAGGTCTCCGAGCCGAGGCGCTGCCAGTCACGCTCCCGTTCCGGCACGCCGAGGCGGCCGGTCTCGGCCGAGCCTCGAGTCGGGGTCTCCGGTGCTGCTGCTGGTTTCCGGGTGGCCACGCCACTCGCCTCCCGCCTGTTGGCTGCCTGGCTTCCGACGGATCATCACGCTACCGGCTGCGGGCCCGTGGCGGGCAGTGGAGCCGTTCGACCATGGACAGGCTCGGTACCGCTCAGTAACGTCCGATCTCCCGTTCCAACGGCGTAGACGGGCGTGGAGGTGTTGTATGGGCTATGGCGCGATCTTCATCTGGGAGACGATCGGCACCGCACTGCTGATCCTGTTGGGCACCGGTGTGGTGGCCAACGCGGTGCTGAAGAACACCAACGGCAACAACGGCGGCACGCTGTTCATCAACGTCGGCTGGGGTTTCGCGGTCTTCACCGGAGCCAGTGTCGCCAATCCGAGTGGGGCTCACCTCAATCCGGCGGTCACCCTCGGCCTGGCCATCGCCAAGAAGGTCAGCTGGGACAAGGTCCCCTTCTACTTCGCCGGCCAGATGGCGGGCGCGATCATCGGCGCCATGCTGTGCTGGGCCACCTACAAGCTCCAGTTCGACCGGCACGACGAGCCGCAGAACACGCTGGGCATCTTCTCCACCGCGCCGCGCATCCCCGGCACCGCGTGGAACCTGGTCACCGAGATCATCGGCACCTTCGTGCTGCTGATCTGGATCCTGGAGAGCCCGACCGTGAAGTCCGGCACCGACGGCATCCCCCAGTTCGGCAACTCTGCACTGGGCTACGCCGGCGTCGCGTTCGTGGTGCTGGTCATCGGCACCTCGCTCGGCGGCCCCACCGGCTACGCCATCAACCCGGCCCGCGACCTCGGCCCGCGCCTCGCGTACGCCTTCCTGATGCCGATCAAGGGCAAGGGCGACGGCAACTGGGGCTACTCCTGGGTGCCGGTCGTCGGCCCGCTGGTCGGCGGCGCGCTCGCGGCGCTGCTCGCGCTGGCCCTGCCCGCTTCCTGACGTCTGCGACAGTCCGTGAAAGGCGAATTCATGTCCTCCTATGTGGCCGCCATCGACCAGGGCACGACGTCCACCCGCTGCATGATCTTCGACCACTCCGGCCGGGTGGTCGCGGTCGACCAGAAGGAGCACCGGCAGATCTTCCCCAAGGCCGGCTGGGTCGAGCACGACCCCGAGGAGGTGTGGTCCAACACCAGAGAGGTCGCCGCCGGCGCGGTGGCCAAGGCCGACCTGCACGTCAGCGACATCGCCGCGGTCGGCATCACCAACCAGCGCGAGACCGCGGTGGTGTGGGACCGGACCACCGGCAAGCCGGTGTACAACGCCATCGTCTGGCAGGACACCCGCACCCAGGCCATCGTCGACGAGTTGTCCGGCGACGTCGGCGCCGACCGCTACAAGGCCCGCACCGGGCTGCCGCTGGCCACCTACTTCTCCGGGCCCAAGATCCGCTGGATCCTCGACAACGTCGAAGGCGCACGGGCCAAGGCCGAGTCCGGCGACCTGATCTTCGGCAACATGGACACCTGGGTGCTGTGGAACATGACCGGCGGGGTCGACGGCGGTGTGCACGTCACCGACCCCACCAACGCGTCCCGGACCCTGCTGATGGACCTGGAGACGCTGGCCTGGGACGCCGAGATCGCCGCCGACATGGGCATTCCGCTGTCCATGCTGCCCGAGATCCGGTCGTCCTCCGAGGAGTACGGCCACGTCCGGGAGCGCGGGGCGCTGGCCGGCGTGCCCATCGCCGGCATCCTCGGCGACCAGCAGGCGGCGACGTTCGGCCAGGCCTGTCTGTCCCCCGGGGAGGCCAAGAACACCTACGGCACCGGCAACTTCGTGCTGCTCAACACCGGCACCGAGAAGGTGCTCAGCGAGAACGGGCTGCTCACCACCGTCTGCTACAAGATCGGCTCCGCCGAGACCGTGTACGCGTTGGAGGGCTCCATCGCCGTCACGGGCTCGCTGGTGCAGTGGATCCGCGACAACCTCGGCATGATCGGCTCCGCCGCCGAGATCGAGGAGCACGCACGTTCGGTCGAGGACAACGGCGGCTGCTACTTCGTGCCCGCCTTCTCCGGCCTGTTCGCCCCGTACTGGCGGTCCGACGCGCGCGGCGCCATCGTCGGGCTCACCCGTTTCGTCAACCGCGGCCACCTCGCCCGGGCCGTGCTGGAGGCCACCGCCTTCCAGACCCGCGAGGTCATCGACGCCATGAACGCCGACTCCGGCGTGCCCCTGACGTCGCTGAAGGTCGACGGCGGCATGGTCGTCAACGAGCTGCTCATGCAGTTCCAGTCCGACATCCTCGGCGTGCCGGTGATCCGGCCAGTGGTCGCCGAGACCACCGCGCTGGGCGCCGCCTACGCCGCCGGTCTTGCCGTCGGCTTCTGGAAGAGCGAGGACGACATCCGGCAGAACTGGGCCAAGGACAAGGAGTGGACCCCGGCCAT
Source organism: Kutzneria sp. (assembly GCA_035492655.1). Taxonomy (GTDB): domain Bacteria; phylum Actinomycetota; class Actinomycetes; order Mycobacteriales; family Pseudonocardiaceae; genus Kutzneria. The sequence goes on from DATJJB010000627.1 coordinate 4,332, forward strand.
GGACGACGCCCGCCGGGCGTCCGAGTACGCCAACTGGAAGAAGGCTGTCACCAAGACCTTCGACTGGGTGGAGTGATCGGTTGACGTCGGGAGGGGCTGGTGTCCCAGGCCGGCCCCTCTTCGCGCCGCTCCGCCGGCTCCGCGTCCGCTGCCCGCGCTGTCACCACCACTGCTCGGACCTCAGGCGCGGTCCAGCGTCGCGAACACAATGATGTTGTCCACGTAGCTGTGCGCCTTGGTGTCGAACGCTCCGCCGCAGGTGATCACCCGCAGGTCCGCGGTCGAGGTGTCGCCGTAGACCGCGTCGGTCGGGAAGGCGTCCTTGGCGTCGCGCTCCACCTTCTGCACGGTGAACGTGGCCGTGCTGCCGTCCTGCCGGCCGACTGAGATCTTGTCGCCGGGGGCCAGCTCGTGCAGGCGGTAGAAGATGCCGGCCTGCTTGTTGCCGTCGACGTGACCGAGGATGACCGCCGGCCCGACCTCGCCGGGCGTCGGCCCGAGCTTGTACCAGCCGGCCTGCATCGGCGTGCTCACCGGCGGCACCTCGATGGTCTGGTCGGCGTTGAGCCCCAGCGGCACCAGCGACGAGTGCGCACCGATCTTGGGGATGTCCACCGACACCGGCGTCGAGGCAGCCAGTGACGGCGGCGCGGCGGCCGCAGGACTACTGGCCGTCGTCGTAGTTGCGGAACTGCTGGTGGTCACTGCCGGCGCGGACTGCGGCGGCGTCGTGCCGCACGCCCCGACCAGCAGGCCGGCCGCCAGCAGCACGCTGATCAGCGTCTTCTTCATCGAAGGCTCCATGTTTGGTCGCGCCGCCGTGGATTTCGTGCACCCCTGCAAAACGAAAGCCGCGACGGCGCGACCGGTGATGGGCTAGCCATCACCGACCAGACGTAAACCGCCGCCCGGCAGGTTGCCCGTCCGCGGAAAATTTGTGCGGCGGTGGCAGCGACATCGCCGCTGCCACCGTGCGGGCACGCAACCTTATGAGGGGTTCGCGCGTTTCAACCCGATCGAGGGCCGGCATCGCGAGGATTGCTGGGATCCGTCACTCGAACAGGGTTGCGGTGCCGCCGCCACCGGTCTGCGGCGCGCCAACCGGCGTCTTCGTCACCTGCTTGGCCGGCACCGTGAAGTCGACACGGGCCTGCTTGTCGCCGCAGTTCATCACCAGCACGTAGCGGCCGGGCCCGACGCCGCTCTTCAACGTCGCGTTGGCCGAGACGTTCGCGGATCCGTGGCCGGCGTTCCCGTACCCGTAGTTGGGTGCGCCGAACGTCAGCACCGGCGAGTCGAAGACGCCCCGACCATCCGGACAGTTGCCGAAGGCGGTGTTCTGCTTGCCGTACTGGTACACCCCGGTCGTAGCGGCCGTGTCGTTGAGCCACACGGACGGCAGGCTCGGGTCCTTGGTCGGCGGCGTGGTCGTCGACGGCCCCGGCACCGTGAAGTCGGCGCCGATGTAGGAATTGCCGCAGGTCATGGTCACCCGGTAGGTGCCAGGCCCGACGCCGGGCTTCAGCGTCACGGTCGCCCACAGGTCGAAGGGCGTGCCCGGGACGACCTCCTCGTGCAGCTCGCCGAACTCCAGCACCGGCGAGGAGATCTTGGGATCGACGGTCTCGCAGGCGCCGAACACCTTGTTCGGCGCGGTGGACTGGTAGACGTTCGCCGTCGCGCCGCTGTTGAGCTGGACGGTCTCGTGGTAGCCCGCGAACGCGGCCGGCGCGAGACCGACCAGGCCGACCACAACCGCCGCACCGGCCAGCACAGACTTGAGAAACATGGCAGGAACCCCCCGTTGTTTTGATCCGACGCCACCAGGACGTCAGCGGATCGACGGGAGTTGCCCCTGGTCAGAGGCAACCTTTCGAGGAGTTCGCGCGTTTGTCAGTCCAAATCGTCGTGTCGCATCAGCTGGCGGCCGGCGTCGGTGATCGAGCCGGACAGCGACGGGTACACCGAGAACGTGTGGGCCAGGTGCTCGACCGTGAGCTGGTTCTGCACGGCCAGCGCGATCGGCAGGATGAGCTCGCTGGCCGACGGCGCCACCACGACGCCGCCGATGACCACACCGGTGGCCGGGCGGCAGAACAGCTTCACGAAGCCACGGCGCAGGCCCTCCATCTTGGCCCGCGGGTTGGTGGCCAGCGGCAGCATGATCGTGCGGGCCGGCACCTCGCCGGAGTCGATGGCCTGCTGGCTGATGCCGACCGTGGCGATCTCCGGGTTGGTGAACACGTTCGCGGCCACCGTCTTGAGGCGGATGGGCTGCACGCCCTCGCCCAGCGCGTGCCACATCGCGATGCGGCCCTGCATGGCGGCCACCGAGGCCAGCATCAGCACGCCGGTGCAGTCGCCGGCCGCGTACACGCCGCTGACCGAGGTGCGGGACACCCGGTCCACTGGGATGAAGCCGCCGTTGCCCGGCTCGATGCCGATCTTGTCCAGGCCGATGTCGGCGGTGTTGGGCACCGAGCCGACGGTCATCAGGGCGTGGCTTCCCTCTACCGTGCGACCGTCCTCCAGGTAGACCTTGACGCCCTTCTCGGTGCGCTCGACCCGGGAGGCGCGACCGTGCTTGGCCATCTCGCTGCCCCGCTCGGTGAACACGTCCTCCAGCACGGCGGCCGCGTCGGCGTCCTCGTGCGGCAGCACGCGGTCCCGGCTGGACACCAGCGTGACCTTGACGCCGATCTCGGTGTAGGCCGAGGCGAACTCGGCGCCGGTGACGCCCGAGCCGATGACGATCAGGTGCTCCGGCAGCTCGGTCAGGTCGTAGATCTGACGCCAGTCCAGGATGCGCTCACCGTCGGGCACAGCGCCGGGCAGCACGCGCGGCGTCGCGCCCGTGGCGATCAACACAACGTCGGCCGGCAGCACCTCGGTGCCGCCGTCGCTGGTGTGGGCGACGACACGGTGCTGGGCCAGGCCCGGCGCGTCGTCGCAGAACCGAGCGGTGCCGGTGAGGATGCGCACGCCCTCGCGCTGGAGCTTGGCCCGCACGTCCGCGGACTGGGCCAGCGCCAGGCCCTTCACCCGTCCGTGCACGACCGGCACGTCCACCGCCGCGACCGAGTTCTCGGTGCGAATGCCCAGCTCACCGGCATTACGGAAGGCCGAGCGGGCAGCCGCCGAGGCGATGTAGGTCTTGGACGGCACGCAGTCGTAGAGCACGCAGGCGCCACCCAGGCCGTCCCGCTCGACCACGGTCACGTCGGCCCCGTGCGGCGCGGCGACCAGCGCCGCCTCGTAGCCGGCCGGGCCACCGCCCATGATCACGATCCGGGTCACCGGGTTCCTCCAAGCACAGCTTTACGCGGGCGTCTAGAACTTACATCCTCACGCGCCGAGCGCTCGGCGTCCCGACCCCTGATCAGATCGGTCGCTAGGCTGTCGGGCGTGCCGCTCTACGCCGCGTACGGCTCCAACATGGACCCGAACCAGATGATGGAGCGAGCCCCGCACTCCCCGATGGCGGGGACCGGGTGGCTCGCCGGTTGGCGCCTGTCGTTCGGCGGCGAGGACCTCGGCTGGGAGGGCTCGCTGGCGACCATCGTCGAGGAGCCCGACTCGCAGGTCTTCGTCGTCCTCTACGACGTCAGCCCCCGGGACGAGGCCCGCCTGGACCGCTGGGAGGGCTCGCTCGGCCTCTACAAGAAGATCAGGCTCCGGGCCCAGACCCTGGAGGGCACGGTCGTCGCTTGGCTCTACGTCCTCGACGCCTACGAGGGCGGCCTCCCCTCGGCCCGCTACCTCGGCGTGGTCGCCGACGCTGCCGAGGCCGCCGGCGCCCCCGACGACTACGTCAACGACCTCCGCACCCGACCCTGCCGGGGCATCACCGGCTGATTCGGCGGCGCGCAGCGCCGAGCGGATCTCACCGACGAGCCGGCTCGGCGCCACCAGGTCGGCGGCGGTCGCCCGGAAGACGGTCCAGCCGAGCGCAGTGAGGCATTCGGCGCGAATGCGATCCGGCGCGGGACAGCCGTCGTACTCGACCGCGACCCGGAATTCCGGCCAGGCGAAATCGAGCCGGCCGGGCTTCGAGTCGATCGCGTGTCCTGGCGTGACCGGCGGCAGCCCGTTGTCGTGGAACATCAGCAGCAGCCGGCTGTGGAACGGCGATTCCGGCCGCCCGGTCGCGAGATCGAGCAGCTCCAGCGCCCGTTTCCGACCACGCGGATTGACCCGGTCGAGAATCCGGCGCTGCACGTCGGCTCGGAAACCGGCGCGGCGGGCGGCCGGCAGGGCTCGCAGCATCTGGTCCGCGTAGGCCAGCGCCGTCGGCCGGTATGCCGTGCACAGCAGCTCGGCCAGCACCAACTCGGGCACGAGCACCCGCAGGCCGTCGATCTCGGTGACGTCCTCGGCGGCGAAATCGCCGTTGTGCACGGCCAGCCCGGCCCGCCGGCACACTCGCCGGGAATTCGGCACGAGCAGGTCGATCGGCGAGGGGTCGGCCACCGAGCAGCCGTACAGATGCGCGGCTGTATGTCGGGTGAGCACGGTGTCGCCGCCGGCGTAGAGCAGTCCGGCGGCCGCGCGGGTCTTCAGATCACTGATTCGTTCGCACTCGACGACGACTTGTCGGTGCATCGCGGTCAGGCGTCCGCTCTGGACGGCCTCGCGTAGTTTCTTCCGGCCGATGGCCGCCGCGAGTTCGGGCCGTCGGTACGCCCCATGGATTCCATTGCAGAATTCGGTCACGGATCCACGATGCAACCGACGGCCGTCGCCCGAAAGCCCCATTCCACAACCTGTGGATAAGTGTGGACAACTAGGGGTACCTGTGGACAACCTGCCTGGTCAGGCCAGTGCGCTCAGCGCCGCGTGTACCATCACGCGGACTCCGACCAGGAGGGCCCGTTCGTCCAGGACGAATGTCGGCTGGTGGAGGTCGTATTGACGGCCGTCCCCGGACCACACGCCCAAGCGGGCGAAGGAGCCGGAAATGTGCTCCAGGTACCAGCCGAAGTCCTCGCCACCGGAAGACTGCTCGGTGCCGGCCAGGGCGTCCTCACCCAGCGCCGCCTCAATCCCGGCCCTCAGCACCGCAGTGCTCTCGGCATCGTTGACCACCGGCGGCACGCCGCGGCGGTGCTCCAGCTCGAAGCCGACGCCGGTGGGCCAGAGCAGCGACTGCACGAGGTCCTTGACCAGCGGCTCGAGCTCGTTCCAGACATGGTGGTCGCCGGTGCGGAGGGTGCCGCGCAGCAAACCGTCCTGCGGCACCGCGTTGGCGGCCTGTCCCGCGTGTACGGCGCCCCAGGTGAGCACGGTCCCGGACCGCGGGTCGACCCGCCGGTTGAGCAGCGCGGGCAGCCCGGTGATCACGGTCCCCAGCGCGTGCACGAGGTCTGCGGTCAGGTGCGGCCGGGAGGTGTGCCCGCCGGGCGAGGTGAGCTTGAGTTCCAGCAGGTCGGCGGCCGACGTGATGGCGCCGACACGGGTGCCGACGCGGCCCACCTCCAGTCGCGGGTCGCAGTGCAGACCGAAGATCCGGTCCACGCCGTCGAGGCCGCCGGCGGCGATGACGTCCAGCGCACCGCCGGGCATGGACTCCTCGGCCGGCTGGAAGATCAGCCGCACCCGGCCGGGCAGCTCGGGCGCCGAGGCCAGCGCCATGGCCGCGCCGAGCAGCACGGCGGTGTGGGCGTCATGCCCACACGCGTGGCAGGCGCCGTCGTTGGTGGACGCGAACGGCAGGCCGGTGTTCTCCTGCAACGGCAGCGCGTCGATGTCGGCCCGAAGCGCCACACAGCGCTCGCCGGTGCCGATGTCACAGATCAGGCCGGTACCACCGGGCAGCACCTTGGGGTGCAGGCCGATGGACCGGAGCACCTCCCCCACCAGCTCGGTGGTGTCGTGCTCCTGCCGGGACAGCTCCGGGTGGGCATGGATGTGCCGTCGCCAGGCCACGACGTCGGCCGCACCCGATGTCAGCCATTCGTCGAGCCAGGCCGGGCCACGCCCGGCGCCCAAGTCCGCCACGTCGGACATGCTGACCCCGGAATCGGTGATCAGCACGTCGGACTGTCCGTCGTGCCGGCGGCCGTCGCCCTCCCTGGGCAGTTCCGGCCGCGAGTCCAGCACGGTCACGCCGCACCTCCAGCGCGGGCCACGCGATGTCCGACACCGGCCAACAACCGTTCCCGCTGTGTGGGATCGGTCGCCGCGGCCACCGCCGTCCACGCCAGAGCGAGCGCGCCGTCCAATACGGCACGGTCCCCGCTCGGGGTGGCACAGGCGGCGGCGAACTCCGGCTGGTGGTTCACCGCGTCTCCGCAGTCGATCGCAATTGATGGGTGGATACCGGGCAACGCTCGGGTGACGTTGCCCATGTCGGTGCTGCCGGTCAGGCGGAGCAGCTCGTCTTCGTGACTCATCGGCGCACGGCCGAGTTCCGTCACGGCCTCGCGGTACGCGGAGGCCAGCCAAGGGTCCGGCGCCAGCTCGGTGTACTCCGCCGAGATCTGTCTGACCTCGTGCGTGCACCCGGTGCCGACGGCGCCGGCGGTGAAGCAGCCCTGGATCCGGTCGACCAGGCGCTGCAGTGACTCGTGATCGACCGCACGCAGGTAGAACTGGCCGGCGGCCGTCGCCGGAACGATGTTCGGGGCGGCGCCGCCGTGGGTCACGATGCCGTGCACCATCTGCTTCGGCTCCAAGTGCTGCCTGGCCAGGCCGATCGCGACCTGCGCGATGGTCAGCGCGTCGGCCGCGTTCACGCCCAGCTCCGGGGCGGCGGCCGCGTGCGAGGCCCGCCCGGTGTACTCGACCTCCAGGTCGACGATGGCCAGCGAGGGCGAGGCGACCGCCTCGTACGGCGCGGGATGCACCATCATCGCCAGACCGACGCCGTCGAACACGCCGTGTTCCAGCAGCTGGACCTTCCCGCCACCGGACTCCTCAGCCGGGGTGCCCACCAGTTTGACCGTCACACCCAGATCGTCCGCCACATCGCGCAGCGCGAGGGCCGCACCGGCCGACGCGGCGGCGATGATGTTATGTCCGCAGGCGTGACCGACCTCGGGCAGCGCGTCGTACTCGGCGCACAGGCCGACGACCAGATCGCCGGAGCCGAAGGTGGCGGTGAAGGCGGTGTCGAGGCCGGCGACTCCCCGCTCCACCTGGAAGCCCTCGCGCTCGGCCAGGTCGGCGACCTTGGCGGCGCTGCGGTGCTCCCGGTAGGCCAGCTCGGGCTCGGCGTGGATGCTCCGGGAGAGGCTCACCAGGGCGTCCGCGTACCGCTCAACGGATGAACGGCAGGTCGCCTTGGGGTGGCTCACCTTGTTCATCCTGCACCAAGCGTGCTGGTGGCTCGCTCGAGTTTCGCCCCTTCAGGGCCAGCCGGCAGCCTTATTGCGACGAACGGCGCAACCCGTGACGGAAAATTATGCCAGGGTGTAACCGGTCCGCGGCTGATGATCATCAAATCGTCTGTGGACGGTTCGGTCTCTCACATCGTGAGAAAGAGGATCAGCCGGCCTTCTGCCGCTTCTTCCGGATCCGGCGGCCCCACCAGACGATGCCGAACAGCACGACCACGATCACGAAGATGATCACGCGCTGCCGGGCGTCGTCGCCGAGGCTCTGGTTCTGCGGCGGGTTCAGCGACGGTCCGGGCTGCGGTGTGCCGTTCTGCGCCCACGCCGGGCCGGCGAACAGCACGCTGAACACCAGCATGGTGACGAACGCAGTCACCCGGGCCATGAACCGCCTCCTCCTGTTGATCACCAGCCTACGTGGCCGTGGATCTGGGCGACAGCCGCCGTGTAGGCGGCGCGCACCGCCTCGCCGCCCTCGGTTCGCCCGATCGCCTCAGCCCGCACCGGCCAAGCCGGTGCTTCCGGCGCGCCGGACAGCGCCCACGCGGCCTGCCGCGCCGCACCAAGTGCCACGTATTCGGCCGGCTCGGGGACCTCGACCGGTGCGTCGAACAGCCCGGACGCCACCGCCTGCACCGCGGCCGACCGCGCCGCGCCGCCGATCAGCAGCACCCGCCGGGCCTGCACGCCGACCCGGCGCAGCTCGGCGAACCCGTCGGCCAGCCCGCACAACATGCCCTCGACTGCCGACCGCGCCACGTTCTCCGGCGTGAGGTTGCCGCGCCGGATTCCGGTCAGGGTGCCCGACGCGTCCGGCAGGTTGGGCGTCCGCTCGCCGTCCAGGTAGGGCACGAAGACCAGGCCGCCCGAACCCGGTTCGGCTCGGAGCGCCAACGCGTCGAGGCCGGCGAGGTCGGTGCCCAGCAGCGCGGCCGTCGTGGTCAGTACCCGGGCGGCGTTGAGCGTGCAGACCAGCGGCAGGTAGTGGCCGGTGGCGTCGCAGAAACCGGCCACGAAGCCGGTCGGGTCAGCGGTGCCCTCGGCCGTCACGGCGAAGACGGTGCCGGAGGTGCCGAGCGAGACGACGACGTCACCTGGCCCGGCGTTCAGGGCTAGCGCCGCCCCCATGTTGTCGCCTGTACCGGCAGCGACCAGAGCCCCCTCGGCGGTGCGGCCGCCGACCTCGGCCGGGCCGAGGAGACGAGGCAGCCTCGGCGCTCGGCCGCCGAACGCTCCGGCGAGCAGGTCCGGCAGCCATTCGCCGGTGCGCGGCGAGAAGTAGCCGGTGCCGGACGCGTCCCCACGGTCGGTCGCCGGTTCGGTGCCTGGCTCGGACAACGTCCAGCTCACCCAGTCGTGCGGCAGCATCACGCGGTCCACTCGGTCCGCGGCCGCCGGCTCGTGCTCGGCCAGCCAGGCCAGCTTCGTCACCGTGAAGCTGGGCACCGGCACCGAGCCGGTCAACTCGGCCAGCCGTTCGGGGCCGTATTTGGCGACGAACTGCTCGGTTTCGGTCGCTGACCTGGTGTCGTTCCACAGCAACGCCGGCCGCACCGGCTCGCCGGCGGCGTCCACGGTGACCAGGCCGTGCTGCTGCCCGGCGACAGAGATTGCGGCGATCGGTCCCGGCACATTTTCGCGGGCCTGCGCCACTGCCCGGGAGCAGGCCACCTGCCACGCCCGTGGGTCGACCTCCGTGCCCTCCGGGTGTGGCGACCGCCCCTCGCCGAGCACCCGGCCGGTCTCGGCCTCGACCACCAGCGCTTTTGTCGACTGCGTAGAGGAGTCGACACCGATCACCAAGGTCACGGCATCGATCCAATCGGAGCCACGGCCGTCGCGAAAGACTCCACGACGGAGCGGCCCAGGACGGAAGGCGTCAGCGCCGCTCGCCGCCGTACACCGAGGCCGCGATCGCCGACTCCACCGCCGCGAGAACCTCGATCGCCGCCGGCGGCATCGGCTTGGCCGCGCGGTCCAGCCACGCCCGCAGCATGCGCCGATCGAGCTGCGGCTCGCACAGGTCGTCCAGACCCAGGTGCCAGGCCAGCAGCGCCAGGCTCACGTTGTAGACGTCCGGTCGGCCCGGTCCGAGCACCGCGGCCCTGATCTCGGCCCGGCCGCCGGCCGCGACCAGCAGGTCCACCGGCGGATAGCGGTGCGTACGACGGAGCAGGCCACGGTCCGCGACCCGGGTGATCAGGCCGCCGTCGGCGAGTTGGCCCACGACCGCGTCGACCACCGTCGACCGCAGATGGTCGATCCACTCCCGGACCGGGTATCCGGTCCGCTCGGCGGCGATCTCGGCCAGCACATCGGCGGACGCCCGGTCACCACTCCCGTGTTTTCCGGTCGCCACCGGGCATCCGTCGTTGACCGATATGCGCGCGGTGAACAATAGGTCGCACATAATTGCGCCGGACAAACATATCTCCAGCGGCGCCCGCGCCACCTGCGGTTTCCCCGTGAACTCGTCGTGCGCGAGGAAGAACAGCGCCTCCACCAGGGGCAGCCGGGGGTTCGTGTGGACCACGTGCCGGAAACGTAGCCGGTGCGGGAACCGGTGTCGAATGACTAGGGTTGCCCGGAAATGGTGGGATGACTCCTGGGGGAGCAAAAAGGTGGCCACTCGTACGCCGCTGCGTGAACGCGGCCTTGCCCGACCTCGTCTCGGTGTCGCGCAAATTCTCTTCTTCGTCGTCGCCGCGTCCGGCCCGCTGTACGCGATCGCCGGCGGCGTCACCGCGACCTACGCGGTGACCGGTGTCGTCGGTGTGCCGCTGTCCTTCGTGCTGCTGGCTCCGGTGCTCGCGCTGTTCGCCGTCGGGTACGCCGCGATGAGCCGGTACATCACCGGCGCCGGCGCGTTCTACCCGTACGTGGTGAACGGGCTGGGCCGGCCGGCGGGCGTGGCGATCTCGTTCGTGGCTCTCGTCGCCTACAACGCGATCCAGATCAGTGTGTACGGCCTGTTCGGCTGGTCGCTGTCGAGCTGGATCAACCCGCTGCTCGGTCTGGACACGCCGTGGTGGCTGTGGGGACTCGCGATCGCCGTGGTCATCGGTGCGCTGGGCGTGCTGCGGGTGGACATCAACGCCAAGGTGCTCGGCGTCGTGCTGCTGCTGGAGTGCGCGGTGATCGTCGTGACCGATCTGGCGCTGCTGGGTTCGCCCGACGGCGGCGGTGCGCCGTCGCTGGTGCCGCTCGCGCCGAGCAGCCTGTTCACCACGGGTGTCGGCGCCGTGTTCGCCTTCTCCGTTGCCGTGTTCACCGGCTTCGAGGGCGCGGCGTCGTACAGCGAGGAGGTGCGGGATCCGCGGCGGACCGTCGCCCGCGCGACGTACCTCGCGGTGGCGCTGACCGCCGTCCTGTACACGCTGTCGGCACTGGCCATGGCCGATGCCGCCGGGCCGGCCAACGTCGTCGGCGCCGCCCAGGCACAGGGACCGGGCCTGTTGTTCGGGCTGAATGCCCAACGGCTCGGCACCACCTTCTCCGACGTCTCCTATGTCCTTTTCCTCACCAGCCAATTCGCTTCGCTGTTGAGCTTCCACAACGCGATCGCCCGCTACTTCTTCGCGTTGGGGCGGGAAGGCGTGCTGCCGGCGGCGTTGGCCCGCACCAATCGCCGCACCGGCGCGCCCGCCGCCGGTTCTCTGCTGCAAACCGCGCTCGGCCTGATCGTGGTGGCCGTGTTCGCGATCGCCGGCCGGGACCCGTTCACCGAATTGTTCAGCTGGCTCGGCACGATGGCCTCGACCGGCGTGGTTTTTGTGCTGGCGGCGGTATCCGCGTCGGTCATCGGCTTCTTCCGCAGGCGTGAGCACGACGAGCCGGCATGGCGACACACCATCGCGCCGACGCTGGCCGCCGTGGCGTTGTTGGTGATTCTCGTGCTCATTCTGTGTAACTTCGACGTGCTGCTCGGCACCGCCGGCGATTCGCCGCTGCGCTGGATCCTGCCCGGGATCTTGTTGCTGGCCGCGGTGATCGGCCTTGTGCGCGGGTCCGTGCTGCGCAGCCGCAAGCCCGAGGTGTACGCCGGCATCGGAAAGGCGCAGTGATGCACGACGTCGTCCGTCCCGCTTCGCGGTCCGAAGTGGACACCGTGGCTCGCATCCTCAGCGAGGCGTTCCAGAACGATCCCGTGAACACGTGGGTGTTTCCCGGCGACGAGCACCGCCGAGCCGTGCACCCGGTGTTCTTCCGCGCCTTCACCGAGGCCGCGTTCGCCGACGGCGAGGTGTACCTGGCCCACGACCACTCCGCCGCGTCGCTCTGGTTCCGCACCGAGGGCGGCGAGAGTCCCGAGGAGTTCCTGGACCGGTTCACCGCCCTCGACGACGAGGACTTCAAGCGCCTCGTGGTGATCACCGAACTGCTGGGCACGCACATGAACCCCATGCCGCACCTGCACTGGCAGTTCTGCGGCATTCTGCCGACGGCCCAACGGAAGGGCCTCGGCAGCGCGATCGCCCAGCAGCACTTCCGCCGTCTCGATGCCGAGGGCATCCCCTGCGCCGGCGAAGCCAGCACCGCCGACAGCGCCCGGCTGTGGCGGCGACACGGCTTCGTCGACGCCGGGGAACCGTTCGGACCGCCCGGCGGCCCGCGGTTCTTCCCGATCTGGCGCGAACCCCAGGGCTAGCGCCAGAAATCAGCTCAGCGCGGCGAGGGTTCGTTCGCGGTCGCCGACCACACTGGCCAGCAGGTCGGTCACGCCGGCGGCCGCGAACCGCTGAAGTTCCTGCGCCACCGTCTTTTCGTCGCCGAGGATCGCCGTCTCCGCCACGGTCGTCAGGCCCTGTCGGGCCAGGTGCCGCTGATAGTTCGGCAGGTCGCGGGCCTGGAACTGGGCCGCGAGCTGTGCCCGCAGAGCGTCCGGCTCGTCAGTGACGCCGACCAGCGCCGTGAGGACGATTTCCTTGTCGTGCAGACGAGGCGCGACGAGTTCGGCGACGCCCTGCACAGACGTCCAGACCAGGAGCGTGCCGTCGGCCAGGTCGTCGGCAATGCCCAGCATGACCGGCCCCAGCGCCGACAACAGCAGTTTCGGCCTGGCCACGCCGGGGAGCCCGGTGGTGTCGTCCAGCATCGGCCGCAGTTGGGTCAGGTAGTCCCGGACGTGGGCCGCCGGCTTGTCGTAGCTGATGCCGAACCGCGGTTCGATCCCCACCTTGTGCCCGGGTCCGACCCCGAGGACGAAGCGATTGTCCGTTGCCGCCTGCACGCTCAGCGCCGCTGAGGCAAGCGCCTGCGGGTGGCGCGGGTAGGTCAGCGTCACCGCCGTGCCGACCTGGACGTTCGGCACCCTCGTTCCGATCAGTCCGGCCAGCACGACCGGGTCCCATCCCACGGTCTCGTTGACGTAGACCGCGTCGACGTCCGCCGTCGCCACCTCGGCCACCAGCTCGTCCAGCGTCCGGCCCGCGCTGTTGACGTGCAGTCCGATGCGCATGTCGCCCCCTCACGAAAGGTGAATCAGAGATTCCGGTTACGACCCTAGCGTAAGGTGAATCCAGGATTCCACTTCTTGGGAGGACCTTGTGCGGGCCGACGCACGGCGCAACCGCGAGCTGATCGTGCGCGCTGCCACGCGGGTGTTCATGGACGCCGGGCAGTGTGTGGCCATGGAGGACATCGCCCGGGCCGCTGGGCTCGGCGTCGGCACCCTCTACCGGCACTTCCCCGACCGGGCCTCGCTGCTCGCACTGATCAGCTGCGACGTGGTCAGCCGGCTCGCCGCCCGCACCGCCGCGGCCGCAGCCACCGACCTCTCCCGGTGGGACGTCTTGCTCGGCTACGTCCGCGACGCCGTGCTGGAACCCTTCGCCGTACTCAAGTCCGTGCCCACCGACGACGCCCTGGTCGCCGAACCCATCGGCCGACTGCATGCTGTGGTCCTCGACGTCATCGCCGGCGCACAGGCCGAAGGCACCGTGCGCAACGACATCGAGCCACTGGATGTTCTGGAACTGCTGTCGCTCGTCGTCTGCCGCCCCGGCGCGCGGGCCGACGATCCGCTGGCCTTGGTGGTGTTGTCCGGACTCCGCCCCACCTGACGCGAAGTGATCACGGCATTTGCTGGCCCCGCACGCAACCAACGGCGCTTTCGTGTCACCGAAGGCCACACTCCCCCAAGGGGGGCGCGAGGTCCCCCGGTTCAACGTTACTCGGGAAGTCGGGCACTGGGACTGAGGCTGTGGACAGGGGCCGCCCGGCGATGCCGGTTGTCCACAGGTTCGGGCATTCGGCGACGCCCTGAACGCAGTGGAGCCGGGCGTCCGGCGGTGCCTCGGGGTTGGTGGATCGGGGCCGCCGGCAGTGTCGGGGTCTGCGAAAACGGGCCGGATGCGACTCGTGGAGAATGGCCGTATGTCCACGCCGGAAACTCCGCCGCCCGCCCAATCACGCGTGATCGCGGGCCGGTACCGGCTCGAACACGTGCTGGGCAACGGGTCGATGGGCACGGTGTGGGCGGCCTACGACGAGTTCCTGCAACGCAAGGTGGCGGTCAAGGAAGTGCTGCTCCCACCGGGCATTCCGGCGGGAGAGGCGGACGCCCTGCGGGAGCGGACGCTGCGGGAGGCCCGGGCCATCGCGGTGCTGTCCCACCCGAACGTGGTGACGCTGCACGACATCGCCCGGCAGGACGGCGAGCCGTTCGTGGTGATGGAACTGGTGCCCTCGCGCAGTCTGGCGGAGGTGGTGCGCCAGCAAGGCCCGCTGAGCACGCAGCAGACAGCGGCGGTGGCGGACGCGGTGGCGGCGGGACTGGAGGCGGCGCACCGGGCGGGCATCACGCACCGTGACGTGAAGCCGGGCAACGTGCTGGTCGGGGACAGCGGCCAGATCAAGCTCACGGACTTCGGCATCGCCCGCAACGTCGCCGAGAACACGATGACCAGCACGGGCATCATGCTGGGCTCGCCGGCCTACATCGCGCCGGAGGTGGCCTCGGGCCAGGAGGTGACGCCGGCGGCGGACCTGTGGAGCCTGGGCGCGACGCTGTTCGCGGTCGTCGAGGGCGTCCCGCCGTACGACGCGGACGACGACCCGCTGGCCACGGTGACCGAGGTGGTGCACGGCAGCGTGCCGAGGCCGACGGCGGCCGGCCCGCTGGAGCCGGTGATCACGGGACTGATGGTGAAGGACCCGGACGCCCGGATGAGTCTGGCGGAGGTGCGCCGGCGGCTGCGTCCGCTGCTCTCGGAGTCCGGCACGGGGCTGTTCCCGCTGCCCAGCTCGGACGCTTCGCCGGTGGCGCCCCCGCAGAAGCAGCGCCGGTCGTTGTCCCAGCAGTTCGCGCCGCCGAAGACGCCGGCCCCGCCGACGGACACTCCGCTGGCCAGCGACCCCGGCCCGCTGCCGTTCATGGTGACGGGCCCGCAGCCGGTGCAGGCTCCCAAGCCGCGACGTCGGCGGGGCAAGGTCGGCACGACGGTGTTGGCGCTGGTCGCGGCCGTGATCGTGGTGGTGTCGATGGCCGGCGGCTTCGCCCTGACCCGCTACCTCGGCGGCCAGGCCCTGCTGCCGGCGGCGGTCGCGTTCAGCAGCACGCCGAGCACGCAGCCGACGTCGACCACGGCGACCAGGATTCCGACGACCCGCGTGCACGCCAAGGCGACGGTGATGACCAACGGCGACTCGGGCGCCGACTTCGCCCTGGACGTGCCGAACAACTGGCCGCAGTTCAACCAGAACCGCCTGGCGACGGGTTCGTTGCCGAGCCGGGCCCAGGTGTTCTTTCTCCACCCGGACGGCACGGAGGAGCTGTCGGTGCAGCGGTTCCCGAAGTTCCCCAAGCCCGCCGCCTACATCGACGCGGTGCGGGCCCTGGTCGAGTCGGTGCACTCGGAGTCGATCACGGTGTCGGGCTTCACCGAGGGCCAGCAGATCGAGTACACCCAGAACAGCGCCAAGGCCCCGCAGACCACCATCGCGATGGTGCTGGTCAAGGGCAACGACCTGTGGGTCGTCGGTGCGAAGGCGACGGTCGGCAGCGCCGCTCTCAGCAACGCCCGCGCCCTGTTCCTGCAGATCGCGCAGCAGTTCCAGGTCACCGGCTGAGGGTGATTTAGGCTCGCCGGTGTGACCGGTATCAGCGAAGACTCCATTTCCCCCGAGGCGCTGGCCACGGCGGCCGCGGCCGCCCTGGTCGAGCGCACCGGCGTCGAGCAGCACGACGTGGCCGTGGTCCTCGGCTCCGGCTGGCGGCCGGCGGCCGACGTGATCGGCGAGGCCGAGCACGAGGTGCCGATGCCGGAGCTGCCCGGGTTCCGCGCGCCGACCGCGGTCGGGCACGGCGGCACGATCCGTTCGCTGAAGCTGGGCGACAACCGCGTGCTGGTGATGCTCGGCCGCACGCACCTGTACGAGGGCTTCGGCATCGACCCGGTGGTGCACAACGTGCGCACCGCGACGGCGGCCGGCGCGCGGACGGTGATCCTGACCAACGCGGCCGGCGGCCTGCGGCAGGGCATGACCGTCGGCCAGCCGGTGCTGATCAGCGACCACCTCAACCTGACGGCCAGGTCGCCGCTGGTCGGGGCCCGGTTCGTGGACCTGACCGACCTGTACTCGTCGCGGCTGCGCGAGGTGGCTCGCACGATCCGCCCCGACCTCGAGGACGGCGTGTACGCGGCGCTGCCCGGCCCGCACTTCGAGACGCCGGCCGAGATCCGGATGCTGCGGACCATGGGCGCGGACCTGGTCGGCATGTCGACCGCGCTGGAGGCGATCGCCGCGCGCGCGGCCGGCGCCGAGGTGTTCGGCCTGTCGCTGGTGACGAACCTGGCCGCCGGCATCACGGGCGAGCCGCTCAACCACGAGGAGGTCCTGGAGGCCGGCCGGCTGGCCGCCACCGACATGGGCACCCTGCTGCGTGACTTGGTGGCGAAGGCATGAGTCTCGCGCCGTCGGCACGCGACGCCGCGTTCCGGTGGATCGCCGACGACCCCGACCATGGCGCCCGGGCCGAGCTCCAGGGCGTCGTGGCCCGGGCGATGGCCGGTGACCAGGCGGCGATCGACGACCTGGACGACCGGATGTCCGGGCCGCTCACGTTCGGCACCGCCGGGCTGCGCGGCCCGGTTCGGGCCGGCGCCAACGGCATGAACGAGGCCGTGGTCGTGCGGACGACCGCGGGCCTGGCCGACTGGTTGCAGCGCAATGGCCACGGCGGTGGCGTTGTGGTAGT
>DATJJB010000628.1:0-8654 GCA_035492655.1 Kutzneria sp.
TCGGGAACTGCGGGCTGGACAGGGCCAGGAACTGCCCGCCGGACACCGTCGGGTAGATGCCCAGCGAGGAGAACACGTACCAGGCGCTCATCGTGCCGAGGTCGTCGTTGCCGGTCATGCCGTTGGGGCCGGTGGTGAACAGCGTCATCGCCGCCCGCACCACGGTCGCCGTCTTGGCCGGCGCGCCCGCCCACAGGTACATGTACGGGGCCAGCAGGTCGGGCTCGTTGTTCGGGTTGTAGGTCGGCTTGCTGTAGTAGTCGTACGGGCTGGAGATCCAGTCGTCGTGCACCGTCCGGCCGGCGTCGGACAGCAGGTGCGGGTAGGCGAAGAAGGCGTCCAGCCGCCGCTGCGCCGCCTCCCGGCCGCCCATCAGCTGCACCAGGCCGGCCGGGTCCTGCGGCACCAGCCACTGGTACTGGTAGGCGCCGCCCTCGTGGAACTGGTGGGCGGCCGGCACCGGGTCGTACGGGGTGAGGAAGGTGCCGTCGGTGGTGCGCGGCCGGAACATGCCGATCGACGGGTCCCACAGGTTGCGGTAGTACTGCCCGCGCTCGGCGAACATCTTGGCGTCGGACTTGTGCCCGAGGCCGTCGGCCATCAGCGCCAGCGCGGCGTCGGCCAGCGAGTACTCCAGGGTGGACGACGCCGGGTGGTCGCAGTCGTTGTCGCCGCCCTTGTCGGCGCAGTCGGCGCCGCGTTGGAGCCCGGACGGGATGTAGCCGCGGTCGGCGTAGAACGGCACGCCGGTGCGCCCGTTGTACTGGGAATTAGCCGGCGGCAGGCTGGTGGCGTTGGCCTTGAGCAGGCCGTACGCCTCCTGCTCGTGCCCGCGCAGCAGGCCCTTGGACCAGGCCTCGACCAGGAACGGGGTCACCGGGTCGCCGGTCATGATGTTGGTCTCGCTGTTGGCCAGCGCCCAGCGCGGCAGCCAGCCGCCGTCCCGCCCGGCCGCCACCACCGACAGCGCGACGTCCCGCGCGACGTCGGCGTGCAGCATCTCCAGCAGCTGGTTCTGCGGCCGGTAGGTGTCCCACAGCGAGAAGTTCTGGTACGGCGTGTAGTCGGTGGCCCGGTGCACCCGGTTGTCGAAGCCGGCGTAGCGGCCGTCCACGTCGCCGGCCAGGTTCGGGTGCAGCTGGGCGTGGTAGAGCGAGGTGTAGAAGGCGGTCTGCCGGTCCCGGCTGCCGCCGCCGATCTCGATGCTGTTCAGCTCGCTGACCCACGCGTCGTGCAGCCGCTGCCGCACGGTGTCGAAGTCGTAGGAGCCGCCGGTCTCCTGCTGGAGGTTGGCCCGCGCGCCGGCCGGGCCGGTGTAGGACAGGCCGACCTTCAGCGTCACGGTGTGCTGCTGGGTGGCGTCGAAGGTGACCCACGCGCCGTTGCCGCCGCTGCCGGCGGCGTCTCGTGAGCCGGCCGTGGTCGTGCTGTCCCGCCAGGTCCCGTACGAGGCGAAGGGGTGGTCGAAGCTGGCCGTGAAGTAGACGGTGTGCTCGTCGTGCCCGGCGCAGAAGCCGCCGTCGTGCACGCGTCCCTCGACCGTGTGGTTGTCCACGACGTGGACCTCTGAGTCGAGCACCGACTGGTTCGCCTTGCCGGTGTTGAACAGGACGTTGGCCTGCCCGGTCGAGGGGAACGTGTAGCGCTGCCAGCCGGTCCGCGGGGTGGCGGTGAGCTCGGCGTTCACGCCGTAGGTGGACAGGCCGACCCGGTAGTAACCGGGAGTGGCCTGCTCGTCACCGTGCGAATAGGTGGAGGCGTAGCGGGCCGGGTCGACCGAGGACACCTCGCCGGTGGTCGGCATGACCGGCAGCTCGCCCATCACGCCGCAGCCGACTCCGGACAGATGGGTCTGACTGAACCCGTAGATGGCGTTCTGGTCGTAGTCGTAACCGCCCTGGCCGCCAGTGTCCGGACCCACCTGCACCATGCCGAACGGGGCGCTCGGGCCGGGAAAGGTGTTGCCGAAGTTCTCGGTGCCCACGAACGGGTTCACCAACGTCGTCGGATCGGAGGAGGCGGCGGCCGCGGGCGAACCCACCGTGACCGTCAGAAAGCCCGCCACCAGCGCCGAAACCGCCGTCGCCGCACGGATCCGCATACGGCCCACCCCTTACGGTAGCCAGCTGATTACGTGCTGCACTAGACCAATGCGGGTCGGCGGTGTCAATCGACCGCTCCACACGGCGTCGCACAGATGCGCCGTTTGAGTGAAGATCTACATGTCCTGCTCTTCACCGGGCCGCGGGAGCGACTAAGTTGTCTGACCGACCGCCGTCGAGTGGAGGCGTCATGAACATGGACGCGCGTCCCGACGGCAGGCGTTGGATGGGTGTCGGCCAATCCAGCACCACCGACGCGAGGACCGCCGCAACGCAAGCTGCCCGCACGGCACTGACCGGCGCGGATCCCAAGCTGCTCATCGTCTTCTCGGCGATCACGTACGACCCGGCGCTGGTGCGCGCCGGGGTTCGGGACGTGGTCGGCGCGGACGTGCCGGTGATCGGCTGCACCACGCGCGGCGAGATCTGCGCCGGCGGGGCCAACGACGGCACCGTGGTGGTGGCGGCCATCGGCGGGCCCGGTTTCGCCGTCACCACGGCCGCGGCCGAGCACGTGGCCGGCCGGCAACGCGAGGCCGGCGAGGAATTGGGTCGCAGCGTGACCGAAATTCCGAACCTGCCGCATCGCGTGCTCGTAGTGCTCACCGATGGGTTGGTCCGTGAGCAGGAGCAGATCGTGCGGGGCTGTTACGGCGTGCTGGGCGCCAGCGTGCCGCTGTTCGGCGGTTCCGGCGCCGACGGCTGGCGCATGAAGCAGGCCTATCTGCTGTCCGGCGACCGGGTGCTGACCAACGCGGTGGTGGCCGCGACCATCCACTCCGAGGCGCCGCTGTCGGTCGGGGTGCGGCACGGCTTCCGCCCGGTCGGCGAGCCGATGATCGTCACCGGCAGTCGCGACGGGCGCATCCAGACCGTGGACGACCGGCCGGCGTTGGACGTCTACCTGGAGCGCCTCGGCGCGCCGCCGGAGGCGTACACCGAGAAGGAGGCGCTGATGCGGTTCGCGCTGCCGCGGCCGTTGGGCCTGCAGCGCCGCAACAGCGTCGACGCGCGCAACGTCAGCACCCAGATCGACCTGGCAGGCCGGTCGCTGGGCGGCGGCGGCAACTTCGACCACGGCGGCCTGGTGTGGGCCATGACCGGCGACGAGCAGTCCATCCTGGCCGCCACCGACGCCGCCTGCCAGGAGGCGCTGGCCGGGCTGGGCGGGCGGGAACCGGTGGGGCTGCTGACCATCAGCTGCGCGGCGATCCGGGCCATCCTGGACGACGAGGCGCTGCGCCGGGACAACGCCCGGCTGGCCAAGTGGGCCGAGGCGGCCCCGTTCGCCGGCTTCTACGCGTACGGCGAGATCGCCCGGGCCCGCGGCATCCACGGTTTCCACAACCAGACCCTCGCCGTGCTGGCCCTCGGCTAGCGATGACCAGCATCGGGGGCGCTTACCACGACGGACAGCAGCTGTTGGAGCTGCTGTCCGTGGTGTCGGAGTGCTCGGACGAGGAATCCGCCGCCTACGCCGCCGTGGAGCGGGCCGCGCGGGCACTGGACGCCGAGGTGGCCGCGGTCGTCATCGACGACGAGGTGGCCGCGGTGGTCGGGTTCCCGGTGGGCCGGGTGCCGGCGGACGACCTGGTCGCGGTGGCGAACCGCGAGCTGGACAACGTTGACGTGCCCGGGGTCGGGCGCTGCCGGGCCATCTCCGCCGACTGGGGCGGCGGCCGGCCCGGGCACCTGGTGCTGGCGCGGTGGGGCGAGCAGGGCTTCTCCGTCGAGGAGCGCAACATCGTGCGCGGCATGGCCCGGCTGCTGGAACTGGCGCTGACGATGTTGCGCACCTTGCAGGCCGAGCACGAGATGCGGGAACGCAGCGAGCGGCAGGCGGCCGAGAACGCCGAGCTGCTGGTCTCGTTGCAGCAGCGGCAGCGGTTGCTCGAGCACCTGTTCGACGTGCAGAAGGCCATCTCGCGGCGGCGGCCGCTGCCCCAGGTGCTGGACATGATCGCCTCAGCGGCCCGGCAGCTGCTCGGCGACGGGGCGGTCGGCCTGTGGCTGCGCGACGACTCCGATCCGCAGCAGATCACCCTGGTCGCCGGGGACGGGCCGGCCGTGGACACCGGGCCGGTGACGCCGACCATGCCGCTGGCCGAGGCCGGCACCGTCGGCGCGGCCATCCTGTCCGGCCGTCTCGTGGTGTGCGAGGACGACTCCGCCGACGGCATCGCGTCGATGGCCGCGCCCGTGCACGACTCCGGCACCATCACCGGCGGCCTGGTCGTGCTGGCCGAGCGGCCCGGCCGGGTCTACGCGCCGCCCGAGGTGCAGATGCTCCAGTCCTTCGCCGAGCACGTCAGCCTGGCGCTGACCGACGCCAACACCGTCGACCGGATGCACCAGGCGTTCCACGACTCGGTGACCGGCCTGGCCAGCCGCAGCCTGTTCCTGGACCGGCTGGCCCACCAGCTGGAGCTCACCGGGCACGGCGGCTCGCGGGTGGCGCTGCTGTTCATCGACCTCGACCGGTTCAAGGCCATCAACGACACCCTCGGGCACGCCGCCGGCGACACGCTGCTGACCATCACCGCCGACCGGATCGTCGCCCAGCTCCGGGACAGCGACGTCGCCGCCCGCTTCGGCGGCGACGAGTTCGCCGTGATGCTGCGGAACGTGTCCACCCCGGTCGACGCGGCCAAGGTCGCCGACCGCATCCTGCACGGCCTGCACGAGCCGATGCGCATCGCCGGCCGGCAGTTGCAGGTCAACGCCTCCATCGGCATCGCGCTGAGCACCCATGGCATGACCGACCCGGCCGCCCTGGTGCGGCGGGCCGACATCGCGATGTACCGGGCCAAGCGCAACGGCCGCGGCCGCTACGACGTGTTCGCCGACGAGATGCTGCTGGCCTTCTCCGACGAGCCCCTAGGCCATTAGCGCGACCGATTGCCCGAAATGTCGGCGGCGCCGATCCGCGCGCATACAGTGGCCGCATGCAGCCGCGGATCCGTGTCGACCAGCCCGACGAGCTGCGTTCTCTGCACCAGTGGTTGCAGCAGGAGGACGAACTGCGCGGCCAGGTGACGCTGGAGAACGCGCCGCCCGCGCCGGGTGAGATGGGCACGCTGGCCGACGCGATCGTGGTGGCCGTCGGCAGCGGCGGCGCGATCACCGTGCTGGCCAACTCGATCACGGTATGGCTGCGGCAGCGCAAGTCCGCGGTCACCGTGAAGCTCACCGAGAACGGCCGCACCGTCGAGGTCACCGTGGACCGCGCGGCGGACGCCGAGGCCATCATCCGGAGCGCCCTCGGTGGCTAGCGGCGAGCGGCTGCCGGATCTCGCCCGCTCTCGCGCGGTGCTGATCGGGGTGGCGCGCTACCGCGACGACAACCTGCACGACCTGCACGGCGCGCTCGGCAACGTGCAGGACCTCGCCGACCGGCTCGGCGACGAGCGCACCGGCTCGTTCCGCCGCGACTGCGTCACCACGGTGCCCGACCCCGAGCACGCCGGGTTGCTGGGCGAGATGGTCGCCGCCGAGGCCCGGCAGGCCCAGGACACCTTCCTGGTCTACTACGCCGGCCACGGCCTGCTCGACGCCCAGGGTCGGCTGTACCTGGGCCTGACCACCACGAACAGCGAGAGCGTCTTCTACTCGGCGATGCCGTTCGACTTCATCCGGCAGGCGTTCCTGAACAGCCCGGCGCGCAACCGGATCCTGATCCTGGACTGCTGTTTCTCCGGGCGGGCCATCGAGGCGATGAGCGACCGGGAATCGGTGGTGTCCGGGCAGATCGAGATCAGCGGGGTCTACACGCTGACCTCGGCCCCGGCCAACCAGCCGGCCATCGCCCCCGACGGCGCCCGGCACACCGCGTTCACCGGCGAGTTGCTGCGGCTGCTCAACCACGGCGTGGCCACCGGCTCCGAACTCATCACGCTCGAACAGATCTACGTCCACCTGCTGGCCGCGCTGACCGCCGGCGGCCTGCCCAAGCCGCAGCGGCGGGGCACCGGCACGTCGGATCTGCTGGCGTTGGCCCGGAATCCGGCTTGGCCCGCATCGTCCACTCAGGACGAACGCGGCAGTCTGCCGGTCAACGTCATGCGTCTGCTGGAGGACCACGACCAACGGATCCGGCGCGGGGCCGTGGATCTGTTGGCGGTGCTGGCCGACGATCCCAACTATGCCGACCAGGCCTTCACGACGCTGACGCACCTCACCGACGACGACAGCCGGATGGTGTCGGCCGCGGCGCAGGCGGCGTTGCGCAATCTGGAGGCGGCCAAACAGGCCGCGCGCCGCGAACCCGAACCGCACGCCGCACCGCCGCCCGTCCGTGATGAGCCCGCGGCCGTGCCGACAAGCACGCTGTCGGTGGGGATCTCTTTCGGCACCACCAACTCCGCGATCAGCGTGCTGCGCGACGGCAAGCCGATCGTGGTGCCCAACGCCGAGGGGCAGCGGACGACGCCCTCGGTGGTCTCCTTCGCCCGTGACGGGAAGGTCCTGGTCGGGGAGCCCGCACGACGCGCCGCCGTGACCAACGTCGATCGCACCGTCCGGTCGGTCAAGCAGCACCTCGGCACCGACTGGCGGATCCGGATCGACGAGAAGACCTATACCGCGCAGGAGATCGCCGCGCGCGTGCTGATGAAGCTCAAGCGGGACGCCGAGGTCTTCCTCGGTGCGGCGATCACCGACGTGGTGGCGACGGTGCCGGCGCACTTCGGGGACGCGCAGCGGCTGGCCACTCTGGAGGCCGGCCGCATCGCCGGCCTGAACATCCAGCGCATCCTCAACGAGCCGACCGCGGCCGCGCTGTCCTACGGGCTGGGCCGGGGCGACGAGGAACACACGATCATCGTCTTCGATCTCGGCGGCGGCGCGTTCGACGTGTCGCTGGTCGAGCTGGGCGACGGGGTGATCGAGGTGCGGACCACCAACGGCGACACCACGCTCGGCGGGGAGCAGTTCGACCGGCGGATCGTGGAGTGGCTGGTGCGGCGGTTCAAGGCGGCCACCGGCGTCGACCTGAGCCGCGACCGTACGGCCACCCAGCGCCTCATGGAGGCCGCGGAGAAGGCGAAGATCGAGCTGTCCAGCATCAACACCGCCACCGTCGCCCTGCCCTACATCAGCGCGGACAACGCCGGGAACCCGCTGTTCCTCGAGGAGACCCTGTCCCGCGCCGAGTTCGAGCGGATGACCGCCGACCTGCTCGACCGCACCCGCCCGCTGTTCCGGCAGGTGATCGAGGACGCGGAGCTGGCGATCGGCGACATCGACCACGTGGTGCTGGCCGGCGGCGCGACCCGGATGCCGGCGGTCGCCGACCTGGTCCGGCAGCTGACCGGCGGCAAGGAGCCCTACCGCGGCCTCGACCGTGACGAGGCGGTGGCCATGGGCGCGGCCGTGCAGGCCGGTGTGCTCGTGGGCGAGATCAGCGACGTGCTGCCGCTCGACGTGACGCCGCTGTCGCTGGGCATCGAGACCAAGGGCGGCGTGTTCACCAAGCTCATCGAGCGCAACACCACCCTGCCGTGCAAGCGCACCGAGGTCTTCACGACCGCCGACGACAACCAGCCGTCCGTGCAGATCCAGGTCTTCCAGGGCGAACGGGAGATCGCGGCGCACAACAAGAAGCTGGGCCAGTTCGAACTGCGGGGCATCGCGCCCGCGCCGCGCGGCGTGCCGCAGATCGAGGTCACCTTCGACATCGATCCCAACGGGATCGTGCACGTCTACGCCAAGGATCTGGGCACTGGCAAGGAACAGTCGATCACCATCACCGGCGGCTCGGCGCTGCCGGTGACGGACATCGAGCGCATGGTCGCCGACGCCGCGACCTACGCCGAGCAGGACCGGGTCCGGCGGGACGAGACCGAATCCCGGCTGGCCGCGGAATCGCTGATCTACCAGAGCGAGCAGCTCGTCACCGACAACGCCGGGACGCTGCCGCTGGCGGTCCGGCAGGAGGTCCACCGCGCGGTCGAGATCACCCGCCGGGCGCTGGACGCGAACTCGCCGTCCGCGCTCCGCAGCGCGGTCGGCGGGCTGACCTCGGCCGTCCACAAGGCCAGCACCGCCCTCTACCAGCAGCGAAGCTGACCGGCCCCGATCGTCGGCCGCTCGACCCGGCCGACGATCGGGAGGCGGACTCAGCCGTCCGAACGCTTGCGGTGCAGGCTGAACTTCTCGAACACCGACAGGTCGCCGTGCGGCTTGTTCACGTTGTAGTACGTGACGTGCATGGTCGTGGTGTCGCCGGGACGGCGGCCCGGGTCGACGGTGAAGGCGGCGAAGCCGTACGGGTGGTCGAGGTCGCGGACCGCGCTGTACACGGCCTCTTCCTTGACGTAGGTGGAGGTTCGCTTGCCGTTGGCGCCGGGCGTGGCCGACACGGCGGTGATGACCTTGCCGGTGCCGTCCTTGAAGAAGGAGCCGTTGGTGGTGCCGGAGACACCGCCGCCGCCGAGGATCATGTGCACGGTGCCGTGGGTGGCGTCGATGTTGTCGGTGGCCGAGGACACCGGGTTGGGCGTCAGGGTCTCGCTGCCGGACACGACGCCGTGCACGGCCAGCGACCGCTCGTAG
>DATJJB010000629.1:0-16913 GCA_035492655.1 Kutzneria sp.
ACCGCCAGGACCGACGCCCACCGGTTCTACGAGCAGCTCGGCTTCACCGCCAGCCACCTGGGGTTCAAGCTCACGTTCTAGTGCTTGCGCACGACCCGCTCCGGCTCGCCCGGCCGCCAGATCGTCACGTCCATGTGCCCGCCGCCGACCTCCACCGCCGAGGCGCTGGTGATCTCGGCCGCGTAGAACGGGCTGAACCGCTGCCCGCGCAGGTCGAAGCCGGTTTCCTGGAACAGGTTCTCGGCGTAGCGGGCGTGCAGGTCGAGGTCCGGCACGTCGTGCACGGTGCCCCACAGCTTGGCGTCTCCGTCGGACACGTGGGTGTCCACAGTGGCCGTGTGCAGGCAGAACCGGGGATCCCGGGCCAGGTCGAGGAACTTGGTGGTGCCGGGCATGCCCGCGAGCCACAGCTGACCCTCGAACATCCGAGGCTCCATCGGACTGATCCGCGGCGAGCCGTCGGACCGCAGCGTGGCCAGGAAACACAGGTTGCCGGTGGCGGCGTGCCGCCGGCGGAAGATCGCGGCGATCGTCGGCGCGACCTCGGTGAACTCCTGCCAAGTCGTCACCCGTCCGAAGGTACGGGAACGCGCGGGCGGCCACCGGCCAATATGTTCGGTGAGCAGTGAGACGGCGCCGCTGGCGCGAACGGGAGGGCCGGAGGTGACGGGGCTGCGCGACGCCGACGAGCTGGTCGAGCTGTACGACAACCATGCCCGGACGCTGCACCGGTACCTGGCCATGAGGGTGGATCCGCAGGTCGCCGACGACCTCGTGTCGGAGGCGTTCCTCGTGGTGTGGGAACGACGGGCCGACTTCGACCCGAGCCGGGCCAGCCTGCGGGCCTGGCTGTACGGCATCGCCACGAACATGCTGCGCCAGCACGTGCGGTCCGAGGGCCGCCGGCTGCGGGCGCTGGCCCGCGACCACGGCCGCCGGGTCGTGGGCGATCGGCTCGACGACCGCACGGCCGCGGTCATCGACGCCGAGAGCCTGGTCGGCGACCTGGCCGACACGCTGGCCGGGCTGCGGCCGGAGGAGCGGGACGTGCTGCTGCTGGTGGCCTGGGCCGACCTGACGCCGGCCGAGGTGGCCGAGGTGACCGACACGCCGGTGGCCACCGTCCGGACCCGGCTGTTCCGGGCCCGGGGCAAGCTGCGCGCGCGGATCAACGGACAGGAGGGTGACGACGATGCGTGAGGGACTGCGGCCCGCCGAGGACGGCGTGGTCAAGCGGGCGGTGTCGGAACTGCCCGAGATGTCCGAGGAGGCCTTCGCCGCCGGCCGGGCCAAGCTTTTGGCCCGAATGGGCCGCGCCCCGGAGACGGCTCCCGTGCAGGCGGAGAGCGCTCCGGTAGCCCCGGAGAGGGCTCCGGCAGTGCCGGATGCCGCGGCAGTGGCCGATGCTGCGGTGGTGCCGCTCCAGCGCCGTCGGCGGGGGCACGTGGCGTGGTTGGTGGCGGCCGCGGTAGTGGTCGGCGTGATGGTGGTGGCGCTGGTCGGCCCCTCGGTCGTACCCAAGGGCGACGGTCCGGAGCCGCGCATCGGCAGCGCGATCGCGGCGCAGGCGCTGAGCCAGGCGGCCAACAAGACCGGCGACGTGGTGCTCCAGCCGGGCCAGTTCCTCTACGTGTGCAACCGCGTCATCTCCGGCGGGTCGGGCGACGGCGACGACCTCAAGTACCTCTACCTCCAGGACGAGGTCTACGAGACCTGGGTGCCGGCCGACCAGGGGCAGACCTGGGAGCACCGGCGGACCAGCTCGGGCCGCAAGACCTTCCTCAAGGGCTCCGCCGCCGACCTGCCGACGAGCATCCCGGACCCGATGGTGCTCGGCGACTGGAAGGCCCGCGACGGCGCGTTCTTCGGGCCGGAGGCGGCCAACTTCGAGCACCCGACGCCGGCCTACCTGGCGGCGCTGCCGCGTGATCCGAAGCAGCTGTACACGAAGCTGCGCGCGGAGACGGCCGGCGACGAGGGCATCGAGCTGCTCCGCCGGATCCAGTTCGGGCTCGGCACCGGCCTGATCCCGGCGGATCTGCGCAAGGCGGTCTTCCAGGCGATGGCCTACCTGCCCAACCTCAAGATCGTCGGCCAGGACGTCGACCTGGACGGCCGGCACGGGCAGGCGTTCGGTGTCGAGCACGACTCCCAGCTCGAGGAGTTGATCATCGACACCGCCACCGGCCAGTACCTGGGCTCGCGCGTGGTGCTGACCGCCGACTGGCAGGGCATCAAGGCCGGCACCCAGCTGAGCAGCTCCTCGTTGACCACCAAGGTGGTCGGCGCTATGGGCCAGAGCTGATCGCCGCGGCCAGTGCCGTGACCACTCGGTCGCGTAGCTGAGGGTCCATCCGGATCGAGCCGTCCGACTCGATGTGCGCGAACACCGTGCCCATCGAGTCGGCGGCTTGTCCCTGCACGTTGGTGGTGCCCTCGAGGTTGCCGCAGCTCTGCTGCCACGCCCGGCAGACCACCATGCCGCCGGCCTCGACGTGGTCGGCGATGTGCTCATGCAGCTGGGTGTGCGGGGTGGAGCCGCCGGAGACGACCACGCCGGTGCCGGGCAGGCTGCTGTCGTCGAAGCCGTGCAGCTGGATCTGCGGCAGGCCCTGGTGGGCCAGCGCGGTGGCCACGAGGTTGAACAGGCTGTTCGCGTTGTGCGCGACATCGGCGGCGCCGTTGGCCGCCCGCCGGTGCGCCCCGGCGATGAGCACCGCGGATCCGGGCAGCGCCCGGTACAACTGGACCCCGAGCATTTCCGTGTCCAGATCGAAATTGGGGTGCGGCACCTCGATGACCTGCCGCGTTTGCGCACCGTAGTCGCCGAGGAACAGGCCCCAGCCCCGTTCGTCTCCGGGCTGACTGGCCGCCATGGTGAACCGCCGACCGGTCGCCGAATCCGTTCCTGAGGTCAGCGTGAAACCCAATGGTGTAAGCGTTTGCATCTCACTCTGAGTGTCCTTTCCGCCGGTGAGCAGGGGAATCAGGCCAGCCAGGGCGGTTTCTCCCTCACGGACCGTGGGCGGGCGGTACGGCGCGTCCGATCGCAGGGCCGCGGCGAACTGTGAGGCTCGCTCGACCAGGTCGACCTGGGGGATCCGGTCCGGGATGTTGATCACCGCCAGCACCGCGACGCAGACCAGGCCGAACGCTGTGACCAGCCAATTCCGTGCAGACACCAAGAATTCTCCGAGGGTTTCGGGCTGCCCGGCGGTGGCGCTCGCGGTTGTGTCGTTGCGAATAGTGCTTGCCTTGTGACTCCGATCATACTCTAATAGGCAATGAAGTAGACAGTACGAGTGGAACGCAGCACCTCCGCCGCCGCGTTTGACCGTCCTCTGTGGACCCTGCACATGGAGCGCGCGCGTGGTGGCGAATTCGGCCGGCCCTGAGCCGGTGGAGAGTGGATTTCCGGGCGGACTGCGAGCCCCGCTCGCAGTTGTCGGCGCGGCATTGATCCTGTTGGTGGCCTGGTGTGTGATCCAGTTGCCGGCCGCGGCCAGCGGTGGCGGCGGTCCGTCCGCCGTGGCCCAATCACAAGAACTGCTCGTGAACGACCTGGCCAGAGCCACCGCCGACTCGATCGGCGACGTGGCCGGCGACCTGAGCACGGCCGCCGCCCTGTACACCGTGCACCCGGACCCGACGCCGGCCGGCACGCTGGCCGCGATCACCCGGGGCACCCCGCAAGCCCTCGGCCTGGCCCTGGTCCACCGCGGCTCCGGCACCCTGCTGGCCGGCACCGGCGAGCCGGTGCCGGTGGAGTCGTTGCCGAACAAGGACATCGACCGGATCACCGTCACGCTGGTGCGTGACCAGTCCGGCGGCACGGTGGTGCTCACCGCCGCGCCGCTGACCGGCACCAACTGGCTGGTCCTGGTCACCACCGGCCTGAAGATCCCGGCCCACACCCTGTCCGGGGACGCGGCCGAGGCGCTGCTGCTGACCACGCCCGACGGCCAGGTGGTCAAGTCCCGCGGCCGCTTCGATCCCGGCTACCAACAGCTCGTGACCACCGCGAGCGAGCGCTCGACGGCGGTCGGCAGCATGATCGGCGAGGCCGGCAAGGGGCCGGTGGTCAATGGCGCGCGGACGACGCCGATTGCCGTCTACGCCCCGATTCTGACGGGTGAGCCGGCTCGGCCACTTGGGCTCAACCTGGTGCTCGTCGGCTCCGCGCCGGCGCAGGCGGCCGTCGAGACGCCGGTGGAAACCGCCTGGGTGACGGCGGTGCTGGCGGCCGCGGTGCTGGTCAGCCTGCTGCTGCTGGGTTTCGGCTTCATCACGCCGCTGCGGCGGCTGCGGGCCGAGGCGCTGGGCGGCCACCGCCGCCGCCGGTACCGGCTGCGCGAGGCCGCCGTGGTGTCGGCGGCGCTGCGGGACGAGATCCTTCCGGTCAGGCATGGCCGGATTTCCGCGCGGACGTTCGTGCTGCTGGCGGTGGCGCCGTTGCTGCTGTGCTCGGTCCTGGTCGGCGTGATCGCCGGCGAGACCGTGCCGACCGTGCCGGACCTGGTCGTGCAGGGCGAACGCGGGCTGGCCGAGGTGACCGCCGGCGCGCTGCGCGACCAGCTGTCGGCCAGTCTGAGTGATCTTCGCACTTTCGCCACCCGGGCCACCGGCGACGTGAACTCGCTGAAACCGGCGCTGGCCAACCTGATCGCGCAGAACAAGCGCTACCGCAGCGTCTACGTCACCGACGCGGACGGCTCGGTCCAGGTCGACGCCGGCCGGGCGCCGCTGCGCTCGGTGGAACGACCACCGAGCGGATCCGGTGTGCACCAACAGAACACGGCCGGCCGCATTCCCGTGCTCTACGCCAGCACCCCGCTGCCCGACCACACGCACGTGCTGATCGGCGAGCTCGATGTGACCAAGCTGTCCTCGATCCTGCGGCGCAGCGCGGGAAACGGCAAGCTCGTCGACTCCGGACTGCGCACGTTGGCCTCGGCCGACGGGTACCGGGCCTTTGATCCCCTGACCGATCAGGCCCTGAAACAAAGTGTAACAGACGCGTTGGGCGGTGTCGGCCGGCCCGGCACGGATGAGGTCGACGGCCAGTGGTACGTCGTCGCGGCCGCCACCGTGACGGGCTCGCCGAGCACCGATCCGCTGCGCTGGACGGTCGTGCTGCAACAGCCACTGACCACGCTTCCGTTGCCGGACAACCTGGTTCGCCGCTACGCGCTGTTCGCTGCGTTGCTCGTCGGGGCCGCCGGGCTGCTGCTGCTCGGCTGGTACCACCTGTGCTTCGTGCGACCGCTGCGCCGGCTCGCCGAGGCCGCGATCCGGCTGGAGCAGGGCGATCTGAAGACCGTGATCTATCCGGAGCGGCTCAACGAGATCGGCACCCTCAGCCAGTGCCTCGACGACGCGCGCAGACAGCGGATCCCCGCCGCCGCCCCGGTTCCCCAGCTGGTCTAGGAGCACGGATGCGTTTCCTCTACGCCGTTTTCGCGCTGTCCTGCCTGGTGCTGCTGGTGTGCGGGATCGTGGAGCAGCGCCGGCACGACAGGAACCTGGCCCGCATCACGCATCGCGTGCTGGTCAACGGGATCCGCGGCAAGTCGTCGATCACCCGGCTGTGCGCGGGCGCGTTGCGGGGTGGGGGACTGGTCACCGTGGCCAAGACCACCGGCACCGCCGCGCGCTTCATCCACCCCGACGCCCGAGAGGAGCCGGTGCACCGGAAGTTCAACATCGCCAACGTGGTCGAGCAGATCGCCATCGTCAGGAGAGCCGCCGGCCACGACCCGGACGCGCTGGTGATGGAGTGCATGGCCGTCGCGCCGGCGTTGCAGGAGATCAACCAGACCAAGCTGATCCGCTCGGACATCGGCGTGCTGTGCAACGTGCGCGAGGACCATCTGGCCGAGATGGGGCCGACGTTGGACGACGTGGCCCGCTCGCTGTGCCGGTCGATGCCGGTCGGCGGCGTGTGCGTGACGGCCGAGCGCGACCGCTTGCACATTCTCCAGGAGGAGGCGGACAAACGGCGCTGCCGGCTGATCGCCGTCGATCCCGAGGACGTGACCGACCAGGAGCTGGCGGCGTTCGACTGGATCACCTTCAAGGAGAACGTGGCCATCGCGCTGAAGGTGGCCGAGCTGCTGGACATCGACCGCGACGCGGCGATGGCGGGCATGTGGGCCGCGCCGCCCGATCCCGGCGTGCTGCGGGTGGACCGCTACGCCACTGACGGCAAGCGGCTCAACTTCGCGAACGTGTTCGCGGCCAACGATCCCGAGTCGACCGTGATGAACATCGAGCACCTGCTCGACCACGGCGCGATCGGCCGGCCGCTGCACATCGTGATCAACTGTCGGCCGGACCGGATCGAGCGCAACGGGCAGATGGGCGCGCTGATCCCACGGCTGCAACCGGATCGCGTGCTGCTGATCGGGGAGCCGACCCGCAGCGCGCTGACCGCCATCCCGTCCTCGTGGCGGCCGCGGGTGGTCGATCTCGGCGGCCGGCGCAGCGCGCCCGAACTGCTCGACGCGCTCGTCGCCGGCATCGACGGGCACGCGTCGCTCGCGGCCATCGGCAACATCCACGGCCAGGGCGAAGTGCTGCTCGCCCAACTGGAAACACTGGAGCGGTTATGATCAGCCAGGAGCTGTCGCCGGAGGTGGCCACCCTCGGGCTGGCCATCGGGCTGTTGTTCTCCCTGCTGTGCTACCTGACGACGAACCTGTCGCCGGGCGGCATGATCACCCCCGGCTGGCTGGCGCTGACCCTGGTCGAGGACTACCGCCGGGCCGCGCTGGTGGTGCTCACCACCGCGCTGACCTATCTGGCCACCATCGGCCTGAGCAAAATCGTGATCCTGTACGGGAAACGGCAGTTCGCCGCCGTGGTGCTGCTCGGCGTCCTCTTGCAGACCACGGTCTTCGTGCTGATACAGGACCATTATCCGCTGCTGTACGTGCACGAGACGCTGGGCTTCGTGGTGCCCGGCCTGATCGCCTACCAGCTGGTCCGCCAGCCGCCCGCGGTGACCGTGCTGGCCACCGGATCCGTCGCCCTCGCCTCGTACGGTGTGCTGGCCAGCGGTGTGCTGGTCGGTCTGATCCCCACTTCGTAGGAGCCCTTGCCGTGAAACACATCCGTGCAGCAGTGTTGCTGACGACGCTGGTCACCTCGGGCGCCGCGGTCGTGCATCTGGCGCAGGCCCAGGACGTGCCGACCAGGGCCCGGGACAACGGCGCGGTCGTCGCCATCGCGCAGGCCCGCCAGGCCAGCACCAACTACAGTTTCGTCCGGCTGGACGGACCTGCCCGCACCGCCGTGCTGGACGAACATGCCCGGCTGGTCGCCATGTTCACCGACGGCGCGCGCACCGCCGTCCTCAGTGGACAGAGCAGGACCTTCGCCGATCCGCGGCGGACCAGTGCCGTGGTCACCACGTCGAACTGGGTTCGGCTGGCCCCGCAGGTGTGGAAAGCCGGCGCGGAGCAGGAATCGTGGTTCCGGCCCTGGCTGGAGCAGGCGCTCGGCGACCGCAGTCCCGATGTCCTTGCCGTGGCGACGCAGTACGTCACCTCGGCGCACTACGCCGACGTTGCCGACTACAGCGACTTCCTCGGCATCTCCAACCACGGGGTGAAACCGAGGAAGGATCGCTTCGGCGACGTGGACTCGGCCGGCTACGTCCGCCTGGTCTACGGCTACCGGATGGGGTATCCGATCGGCGACAACGGTTTGCCGCGGACCCCGCAGGAGATGCCCAAAGCCCCGCTCGGCGCGGCGATCGCCGACAACGCGCTCGGCCTGCCGCAGACTCGTTTCCTGGCCCAGCCCGGGGATCTGCTGCTGTTCAGCACCGACGGCAGCAAGGGGGCCGTCGACCACGTCGGCATCTACCTCGGGGTCGACGACGCCGGCCAGCAGCGGTTCATCGCCTCGCGGGGCACGCCCAACGGCCCCAGTTTCGGCGACTCCAGCGGGCGAAGTGTGCTGGACGACGACGGCCCCTACGCGGTGGGACTGTGGGGAATCCGCCGCCTCTAGGGCTTGATCGCCACCCCGGCGTACGGCAGGGAGTTGATGCCCGGGTCGTCGGAGATGCCGCCCATGCCGTCGGGCCGCCACATCGGGCAGCCGACGACACCGGGCTCGACGAGGTCGAAACCGTCGAAGAAGCGGAGAACTTCGGCGTGGGTGCGCGGGAAGGGCTGGTTGTGGGTGGTCTGGTCGTACACCCGGACGGCGTCGCCGAGGTTGCGCACGTCGCCGTCGGCGGCCACGTGCGAGGCGGCGAAGTAGCTGCCGGCCGGGATCGCGTCGCGGTAGCCGGCGACCACCCCGGCGGGATCCCACTCGTCGGGCATGAAGTGCAGCAGCAGCAACATGAACAGGCCGACCGGCTGGGAGAAGTCCAGCAGCCGATTGGCTTCCTCCGACTCCAGGACGTTCTTGTGGTCACGGGCGTCGGCGTGCACGACGGCGGCGCGGTCGTTGCCCCGCAGCAGCAGTTCGCTGTGCGCCACGGCGATCGGGTCGCGGTCGACGTACACCACCCGGCAGGACGGGTCCTGCTGCTGCACGATCTCGTGCAGATTGCCCGAGGTGGGCAGGCCGGAGCCGACGTCGAGGAACTGCCGGATCCCGGACCGGACCATGAAGATGGCGGCCCGGCGCAGGAACGCCCGGTTGAAGCGGGCGGCCTGGGGCACGCCGGGCATCATCTTGTTGATCTTCTCGGCCAGCTCGCGGTCGGCGGCGAAGTTGGACGCCCCGCCCAGCCAGTAGTCGTACACCCGCGCGGGATGCGGCACGGTCGGGTCGACCTCCGGCGGCACCCAGCTCAGGTCACCGTTCATCACGCCACCTCACCGTTCGCCGCCCGAAGGATCGAGCCTAGACGGCGGCACCGGCCGGGGCTACCGCAACCCGATCGGGTGGTCCTGGGCGCGGCCACTCGCCGTAGCGGTGTTACACCCCTATCGTGAACCGGCCGCGAACCGATCGTGGGGTGGGAAGGGTTGTCCGCCAACCAGAACGTGACCGAAGACGCGCCGGTCGTGCCCGGGCGGCGTCCGGTGATCGGCCATACCGCCGCCATGCTGCGACGACCGCTGCGCTTCCTGTCCGCGCTGCCGGCCTACGGCGAGGTCGTCAAGATCTACCTCGGCCCGCTGCCGGTCTACATGGTGACCGGCCCGGAGCTGGCCATGCGGCTGCTGGCGGCCGACGCCGACAACTACGACAAGGGCATCGTCTTCGACAAGATGCGCCCGCTGTTCGGCAACGGCCTGGCGACCTCCAACGGGGACTTCAACAAACGCCAGCGCCGCCTGGTGTTACCGGCGTTCCACCGCACGCGTGTCACCGCATACGCCGAGACCATGACCCGATTGGCCCAGGAGTCGATCGCCGACTGGCGGGCCGGCCAGGTCGTCGCGGTCGACGAGCACATGCAGCACCTGGTGATGAGCATCGCCGGCCGCACGCTGTTCGCCGCCGAGCTCGGCCAGGACGTGCTCGACGAGATCCAGCGCAGCGTGCCCGATCTGCTGGACAACGTGCTGGTACGAGCGTTTTCGCCGCGTTTCGTGGAACGCCTGCCGATCCCCGGCAACCGCAAGTTCGACGCCGCCGCGGCCCGCCTGCGTGAGGTCATCCCGCGGGCGGTGCTGGCCGCGCGGCAGGCCGGGACCGATCACGGCGACCTGGTGTCGATGCTGCTCATGGCCCGTGACGAGGACACCGGCGAGGGCATGACCGACGAGCAGGTGCACGACGAGGTCGTCACCATCCTCACCACCGGCGCGGAGACCACCTCCGTGGCGCTGGCCTGGTTCTTCCACGAGATCGGGCAGCAGCCGGACATCGAGCACCGGTTCCACACCGAGATCGACCAGGTGCTGGCCGGCCGCCCGGCCACGCTGGCCGACCTGCCCCGACTCGAGTACACGCAACGGATCGTCAACGAGATCCTGCGTCGCAACCCGCCGCTGATCCTGATGCGCCGGGCCCGCACCGACACCACGCTCGGCGGGGTCAGGATCGCGGCCGGCAGCGAGGTCGCGGTCAGCCAGCACACGCTGCACCGGGATCCGCGCTGGTTCCCCGATCCCGACCGGTTCGACCCCGACCGCTGGCTGCCGGCACGAGCCGAGAAGCTGCCGCGCGGCGCGTTCATCCCGTTCGGCGCGGGGGCCCGGCTGTGCCCGGGACATCTGTTCGCCCAGACCGAGATCGCGGTCGTCGCGGCCACCATCGCCGCCCGCTGGCGGCTCGTGCCGGTGCCCGGCGCGACCGTGAAGCCGCGGCTGGCCGCCACCATGCAGCCCAACCGGCTGCCGATGACAGTTCTGCCACGTCACTGAGGGAGATGTTGTGAAGCTTGTGCGCAAGCTTGCCGTGCTGGTGATTGCCTGCGTCGCGGGACTGAGCGGGGCGGTCGCGCCGCCGGCCGCGATCGCCTCGGCGGCCAACTGCTCGCCGGCCGACCTCCCGGTGCGCTCGCCGGACGTGCTGCCGCTCTTCGACGCGCCGGCGACGATCCACGGGCAACTCTGCCTGCCGGACGGGGCCACGCCGACGGCGGTGCAACTGCTGGTGCACGGCGGCACGTACAACAGCACCTACTGGGACCTGCCCTACCAGCCGGATCAGTATTCGTACCAACGGGATATGGCCGAGCACGGTTACGCCACCTTCGCGATCGACGTGCTCGGGGCCGGTCAGAGCAGCCATCCGATGAGCCTGCCTTTGACGGTGTGGGCTCAGGCCGAGGCAATGCACGAGGTGATCGGTCAACTGCGCGACGGCGCGGTCGGCGGAATTCACTTCGGCAAGGTGGTGATCGTCGGGCATTCCGTCGGCTCCGGCATCGTCGCCTCGGAAGCCTCGACGTACAAGGATGTCGACGGCGTCATCCTGACCGGCGTCACGCACATTCCGTCCATCCCGGCGTTGGGATTGGGCGCGGCGCTCGGCCTGATCCCGGCTTTCCTGTCGTCGGTGCGCAACGCCGGCGACCCGTTGTACTTCACCACCCAGCCCGGCGCGCGCGGCCCGTTGTTCTACGACTCGGCCGACGCCGACCCGGGGGTGATCGCCGCCGATGAGGCGACCAAGGACCAGGTTTCCGTGCCGGGGATGGGAACCGTCGCCGTGTTCGGCATCGTCGTGCCGGTGACACTGGGCATCAACGTGCCCGTGTTGCAGGCCGTCGGCTCCGATGACGTGCTGTTCTGCGGCCTGCTGGCGTTGCGGGACTGCTCCTCGGCGGCGTCGTTGCGCGCGCAGGAGGCGCCGTTCTACTCGGCCGCCGCGAAGCTGTCCGTGTACGTGCTGCCCAACGCGGGCCATTCCCTTGCGCTGCACCGCAATGCCGGCTCGTACCGGGATGCGACCCGCGCCTGGTTGGGCACCACGTTGGGCATCTGAGGCCGGCTAGTCCGGCCACTCACCGGTGACCCGCTCGTACGCTTTCGCGCCCGCGCGGTCGGTGGCCGCCTTGACCAGGCCGAAGACCGCGCCCTGGATGGCCGCGGCCACCAGGACGCGGCCCCAGCCCTGTTGGCGGTCCGTCGCCGTAGGAGTGTCGTGCTCGCCGGTGGCCACCCGCCAGAGCCGTTTGGACACGGCTCCGGCGGCGGCCCCGGCGAGCACGCTCAGCAGCATTCCTATTGCCCTGTACCCGAGTTTGCCCATGGCGGCCGGATGCCACCGTCAGGCCCGCTCGAAACCGTCAGTACCAGTGGGCGCGGCCGCCGATGCGGCGGCCGGTGCCGCCTACGATGGCCAGGATCGCGCCGATCACGGCCAGGATGATGCCGATGGTCCACAGCGTGGGAATGCCGAAAATGAAGCCGACGATCAGCAGGATTACCCCGAGGGTGATCACGGCCTGACCTCCTTCGTTCGTTGTCGAGAACCGGATTGCCGCCCGATCGGGTTCTGAAACCGGCCATTTGGACGAATATCAGGAGTTTCGGCGGCCGTCACCCGCGGTAATCCACCGGTGTGGATACCGTTGTGTTGGCCGATGTCGACGGCACGCTCGTCGACAGCAACTACCACCACGCCGTGGCGTGGTTCCGGGCGTTCCGCGAGTGCGGCGTGACAGTGCCGATCTGGCGGATCCACCGGGCCATCGGCATGGGTGGCGACCAGTTGGTCGAGGCGGTCGCCGGCGATCGCGCGGAGTTGGTGCACGGTGACGACGTGCGAGCGGCGTGGGCGGAGCAGGTCAAGCCGCTGCTGCCGGAGATCGTGCCGCTCAGCGGCGCGCGGGACCTACTGGTTGAAGTGAAGCGGCTGGGTTGCGGGCTGGTGCTGGCCAGTTCCGGCAAGCCGGAGCACGTCCACCACTACCTGGATCTGCTCGGCGCCCGCGACCTGGCCGACGGCTGGACGACCTCGGAGGACGTCGAGGCCACCAAGCCGGCGCCGGACCTGTTGGGCGTGGCGCTGCACAAGGTGCCGGCCGAGCGGGCTCTCGCGCTGGGCGACTCGGTCTGGGACTGCCAGGCCGCCGGCAAACTGGGCATTCCCACCGTGGGTCTGCGCACCGGCGGCTTCGGCGAGGCCGAGCTGCGGGAGGCCGGCGCGGTGCGGGTGTACGAGGACCCGTCGGCGCTGCGGTCCGACCTGCGGGATGTGCTGGAGCTCGTCTGACATCATCGCCGGCATGACTGATGTCGACGCGTTGACGGCGCTCACCCGGGGCGACCGCCGGCAGGCGCGGGAGTTGGCCGCTGGCGGCACATCGCTGCTGGCCAAGGCCTTGACGGCCTATCTGGACGCCGAGAGCTCCGGCTCGGTGTACGACCAGCCGGCCGCGTTCGAGGCGTTCATCAGCGGGGGCGGCAATGTCGGTCTGTACGCGGCGGTCGAGGCCGCGCTGGCCGACCAGTACCGTGAGCTGGTTCCGTTGCGGCTGGCGGACATCGGCTGTGGTGATGGTCGGGTGATCGGCAATGCCCTGACTCTCAGCGGACATCTGCCGGACTCGCTGACGCTGATCGAGCCGTCGGCCGCGCTGTTGGCGCGGGCCGTGCGGACGCTGACCCCGACGCGGGCCTACGCCGGCACCGTGCAGTCCTTTCTGTCCGAAGTGGACGCCGAGTTCGATCTCGTCGAGTCGACCTTCGCCATGCACACCATCCCGCACGCCGAGCGCACGCACATCCTGGCCGCGCTTCGGCCTCGCACCGAGCGGCTGGTCATCGTCGACTTCGACGTGCCGGCCGTGGAGCACGGCGGCCCCGAGCACCTGCGGTTCCTGGCCGAGACGTACGAACGCGGTCTGTCGGAGTACACCGGAGACCTTGTCGCGCAGGGATTCCTGATGCCGGTGCTGGTCGGCCAGCTGACCCCCGGGGCACTGGCCTCCCGCGCGTCACGGGTCACCTGGGAGCAGCCGGCCGCCGCCTGGCGGGAACAACTGGAGAAGGCCGGCTACGCCAGTGTTTCCGTCGTGACACTGCACGACTACTGGTCGTCGCCGGCCTTCCTGCTCATCGCCGAATGAGCATCACGCCTTCACGTCGAACTTGCCCACGTTCCACCCGCTCACGCTGACCACCGGCGTCGCGCCCTTGAGATCGGCCGACTTCCAGGTGACGTCCAGGGTCTGCGACTCGCCGGGCCACAACGTGATGTCGTTGTCGTCCCACAGGGTCGAGGTCACCTGGTTGTCACCGGCCTGCTCGCCGCCGGTCGCGGTGCCGCGCCGCACGTCGGCCCGGAGGAAGAAGCCGACCGTCGGCGTGGTCGAGGTGTTGGTGACCGTCACCTTGGTCACCCGGTCCGCGCCGTCCGGCCCGGCCGCCGACGTCGTGGTGGCCGTCGCCGATACCTTGGCCGCGGCCAACGACTTCAGCCCGGTCAGGTCGGCGTAGGTGGTCATCGTGGCCTGCGGATTGCCCAAAGTGGACGACCAGTTCACCGCGTCCTGCTTGGTGGGCTGCCAGTACACGTTGCGGTCGACGATCGCGTTGTCCTGCTTGACCAGCAGCTCGACGAAGTACACGTTGCCCGGGGTGCTGGTCGGCACCTTGGGCTTGACCACCGCGTTGCGCACCTGCTGCGGCGCAAGGGAAAGGCCGTTGACGCCCTGGTCGTCGAGCACCTTGCCGTTGGTGTCGTACACCTTCGCCTCGACCGACACGTTCGACTGGGTGGCGCCGGACAGGTTGTCCAGCGTCACCGTGTTGTTGTCGATGGCGAACAGCGCGTGCAGCGGCTGGTTGGCCTTCTTCGCGCCGAAGAAGCTGCCGGCCTGGTCGCCGTCGTAGTTGTACAGGTCCCACAGCAGCGTCGGCCAGCCCTTGTTGGCCTGCCAGTAGATCGTGCCGGTCGACGGGGCCGCCGCGTTGGTCGAGTGGTCAAGGAACGCCTCGAACTGGGCGCGGGTGTTCTCGTAGTTCTGCACCTGCGCCTCCTGCACGTACGAGGCCAGGTCGGACCACTTGCCGTAGCGGTTGGTCAGCGCGGTGTCGAAGGTGAACAGCGTGCCGAACTTGTAGCCGCCGTGCCCGGTCTCGTAGTTGGCGTGGTACTGGTTGAAGTCCGGGTTCTGCCACAGGTTGGACTGGTCGGAGGCGTTGAGGAAGCGGTTGATGGAGTCCAGCGTCGGCACCGTGTCGCCGGCGCTCTCCTCGCTGTCGAAGCCCCACGAGCCGCCGGCGTTGGTGCGGTCGTCGCCGCTGTCGTAGTGGCTGGTGTCGTACCAGTAGTTCGGCGGCACGTAGTCGTACGGGCCTTCCTTCTCCCCGGACGCGCCCAGCTGCGGGCTGCTCTTGTACTCGGCCGAGGAGATGATCGGCTGGCTGAAGTCGGCCGCCTTGAACCCCTTGAGCTCGGCCGTCTCCACCGTGGCGCTGGGCTCGTTGTCGCTCCAGCTGTAGGTGAACACGCTGGGGTGGTCGCGTTCGTTCTCGCCGATGGTCTGGGCCGACAGCGTGAGCAGGTTCATGGTGGCGGTGGCGGTGCCCGGCGTCTCCCAGAAGTCACAGCACTGCTGGCCGGAGTCGATCAGCATGCCGGCCCGGTCCATCTGCTGGAAGAAGTCGTCCGGCGGCAGGTGCCCCTCCAGCCGGATCACGTTGAGCCCCATGTTCTTCAGCAACGCGACCTGCCGCGAGATGTCGGTCGAGCTGTAGCGCAGGAACAGGTCCGGCGCGAAACCGCCGCCCCGCACGACGAACGGCACGCCGTTGACCGAGTACTGGCGGACGCCGTCCGGCGCGCTCGGCGCCTTGCCGACCAGCGCGGTGGTGACGGTGCGGATGCCGAACTGCTCGTGCGTGCCGTTGCCGCCGCTGACCGTGGTGTCCAATGTGTACATGGGCTGCGCGCCCATCTGGTACGGCCACCAGACCTGCGGGTGCGAGATCGTCTGCGCCGGGAACGTGACCGTGGTCTTCGAATGCGCGGCCACCGTGACGTTCTGGCTCACCGTGATCGGCGTGCCGCCGGACGGGGGAGTGATCGTCGCCGTCGCGGTGCCGCTCTGGCTGCTGCCACTGGCGTTGGTGACATCGGCCTTCACGGTCAGCTTGGAGCTGCTCAGGTCGGTGGCGTTGCTCTGCACCACGTGCGCGTTGCCGACGCTCAGGCCGCTGGCCACCAGCAGCTGGATCGGGAACTGGATGCCGGTGTTGTTGTCCGGCGGCAGCTGGTTCCAGTCGACGTCGTCCAGCGTCAGCATCTTGGACGGGTCGTTCGGATACATCTCGACGGCCAGCGAGTTGGCGCCCGACTTGAGCGTGCCGGTGACGTCGAAGGTGAACTTGGTGTAGGCGCCGGTCACGGTGGCCGAGGTGGCGACCTCGGTGCCGTTGACCCAGACGTCGGCCTTGCCGACCACGCCGTTGACCACCAGCGAGGCCGTCTGGCCCGAGCCGAGCGAGGCGGTGAAGTCGGTGCGGAACCACCAGGGGGTGGCGAACTGGGCCGTGTTCACCGGGCCGGAGTTCTTCTTCTGCGTGCCGAAGCACTTCTTCATGTTGTCCGCGACGAACACGTCCGGGCACTTGTCGTTCTGCAGCAGCGCGGTGATCTCGGTGCCGGGCGCGCCCGCGTCGTCCGGCCGCACCTTGAGCCAGTTCGCGGTGTCGAAGCCGGGCGTGGATATCTTGGCGCCGCCCTGCGTCGCGGTCGCGCTGCTGAGCACCGTCCAGCCCGCGGTGCCCAGCGTGGTCAGGCCGGGCGGGGAGACGGCCGCGCAGGCGGGTAAGGCACCCGCCAGCGCGAGCGCGGCGACGAGCGCCGCGCCGAGTACTCGCTTCATGGTCAGCTCCTTGCGGACGACGTGACACGAACGAGCGGCGGTGGCGGCATTCCGCTGCTTGGCCCAGTATTAGGAAAGGTTCCTTCCTAATAACCGCACAGCCTTGCGGTTGTCGGCGATCGCTGTCAATAGTCCGGCCGCGTTCGGGCACTTTGCCCGTTTTTCCACCCTTTTCCTCGATGGTTTACCTGTCCACTGTGGACTGTCACGGGCCGTGCTGTTCGATCGACTATTCTTCGGCGTTCCCCGAGCAGAGGATCACCGATGGCCGACTTCCGTTTCTCGTCGGACCTGGTGCGGGCGCTGTTGCGCGAGCAACATCCCGACCTGGCCGACCTGGAGCTGCGGGACGTCGACGGCGGTTGGGCCAACCAGCTGTGGCGCCTGGGCGACGACCTCGCCGTCCGAATGCCACGCACCGAGGACGCGCCCGCACAGCTCCGCAAGGAGCAGCAGTGGCTACCGGTCCTGTGTGACCACCTCCCGCTGCCGACTCCTCGGCCTATTCGCGTCGGTGAACCGTCGAGCCGCTTCGAGCACACGTGGACGATCATGCGCTGGGTCGACGGCGACCCCGCCGACCGCGCGCCCGTCACCCGCCCCGACTCGGCCGAGGTCCTCGCCGACTTCCTCCGTGCCCTGCACCGGCCATCCCCGT
>DATJJB010000630.1:0-2296 GCA_035492655.1 Kutzneria sp.
GGCCTGCCAGGAGGTTTCCAGCACCAGCCGCTGCTGCGGGTCCATCGCGGACGCCTCACGCGGGCTGATGCCGAAGAAGTCGGCGTCGAAGTCGGCGGCATCGGGCAGGAAGCCGCCGTGGCGCACATAAGTCGTGCCGGGATTGTCAGGATTGGGGTCGTACAGCCGATCCAGGTCCCAGCCGCGGTCGGTGGGGAACTCGTCACGCACGTGGCGACCCTCGGACACCAGCTGCCACAACGCATCCGGCGAGTCCACGCCGCCGGGTAGCCGGCAACCGATGCCGACGATGGCGATCGGCTCATCGTCGGCTGAGGCGGAGGCGACCGGTTCCGGCGCCTCCGCCTCGAGGCCGAGCAGCTGCGCGCGCAGGTGCGCGGCCAGCAGGTTCGGTGTGGGGTAGTCGAAACCGACGGTCGGCGGCAGCGCGAGGCCGGTGTCGGCGCCGAGCCGGGTGTGCAGCTCGACCAGGCCGAGCGAGTCCAGTCCCAGTTCGCGGAACGCCTCGTCGGGCCCGATCCGGACGGTCGTTCCCGGACGGATCCGCCGCAGCACGGCCAGTGTGTGCTCGCTCACCAGACCGACCAGGATCCGGTTCTGCTCGGCCGGCGGCACCCCGCCCAGCCGACGCACGAGCGCCCCACCAGCGTCAGGAACGAAGTTTCCGGACTCGCTCATCTGCCCACTCTCCACACCGCTGCCCTCGACGACGCTCAGACGCCGACCTCGACCCGCGTCGACGGCTGCGCGTCATATTTGCGTCGAACGTATGACAAGTCCTCCAGCAAACCGCTAGAAGTGATGCGTCGGGACCGTCCGCCCGGCACCAGGTGCCCCAGCGGCAGGGACCCGACCTCACCCCACCGGAGCCACCCATCGCCGTCGATGTAGCTGCGGCTCCTACCGGCATTGTCGGGGTGCAGGCAGTAGGGAACATCCAGATATCCCTGCTTGAACGCCAGCAGCAGCGCCTGTCCGAGGTCGTTGTGCAGGTTCAACACCGCGTGCACCAGCGCCCGGGCCTCCTGGTACGTCTGGGAATCCGCCAGTTCTCGCGAACGGCCGAGCTCCGGACGGACGACCCGCGTGCTGTGGTGCGCGTGCTCCAACGCCTGCACGTTCTCCGCGATCGTCGGGATCCGGCGCGACTCCGCGACGGTCTTGACGATCACCCGTTCCGACCCGGTGGCCACGGCCAACTGCGCCGCCGTGCCCAGCAGCTGCTCGCACCCGTGGTCGGTCGTCGGGTACATGCCCATGTACGTGTAGATCACCACGTGCCAGTTGTCGGTCGGCAGCAACTCGGCGCACAGGGCGCGAAGTGCTCGCACGGCCTCGATGTCCTGATCCAGGTTGGTCTGCTGGGCGTAGCTCACGGACACGCTGCGCAGGCCGTGGTGGCAGAAGAAGAGCGCCTCCAGCACGCTGATCGCCACCAGCATGCTCGGCGGGCACAACTGGCCCATCATGCAGCCGCCGAACGTCTCCAGGTGCGGTTCGATGCCGCGACCCTGCAACTGGGTGAACATCTCGCAGCACTGCGACCAGTTGCGCACCGAGTCCTGCAACGGCACCCGGCCGTAGGGCAGGCAGTAGGACACCGGGCCGCCCTCGGTGGCGTTGAGGTTCAACGCCACCATCGAGGCGAAGATGTTCAGCGGCGTGGCCGATCCGTGCCGGACCTGCACCGGGAACTCGTCGTCACGGACCCCGTCCAGCACCCACTTCGTGGTCTCCACCGGGTGGTTGACGATCGGATATCCGTTGAGGGCCAAGCCCTCCCGTAACGCCGTGTCCGCGGCCTCGTGGTCGCCGACGCGGGTGTAGCTGTCCAGGGTGAGCGTGCCGACGGTCTCGGCGTCGGCCTTCTTGGTGGCGATGAGCCCCTCTCGCATCCGGTTCGGGTCGCTGAACCCCATCCTCGGCTGGGCCACGATCGCGCCGCGGCCGCCGCGGCTGCGGACGAACTCCCCGAAGTCGACGGGGTTCTCGTCGGGCCGAGTGGGGTGGCAGGCGTTCACACCGCCACCGCTAGCGGTGTCGCGGCGGATGGCAGCGCGCCCATGAAGTCGTAGAAGCTGAGCACGGTGCGGGCGCCGTCCTCGAACACCGCGTCGAAGCCGGCCGACATCAGCCGGTCGGCCGCCGCGTCGGTCAGCGAGCCGGCGACGCCGAGCTTGCCGCCGATCACCACGGGCGTGGCGACGAGCTCGGGG
This sequence comes from Kutzneria sp., assembly GCA_035492655.1. Lineage (GTDB taxonomy): Bacteria > Actinomycetota > Actinomycetes > Mycobacteriales > Pseudonocardiaceae > Kutzneria. Next base: position 2,217 of record DATJJB010000630.1, read on the forward strand.
CTGCTGCGGAACTCCTCGATCAGCCGCAGACCGTCCTGGTAGCCGTGGCCGTTCACGCTGGAGATCACGACCAGCGCCGG
>DATJJB010000631.1:0-8879 GCA_035492655.1 Kutzneria sp.
GAGGGCGCCGGCGCACATGGTGCAGGGCTCGACGGTGACGGCGAGGGTGCAGCCCTCGAGGCGCCAGCCGTCGCCGAGGCGGGCGGCGGCGGAGCGGAGGGCGAGGATCTCGGCATGGGCGGTGGGGTCGCCGAGGCGCTCCCGGGCGTTGCAGGCGGAGGCGAGCTCGTGGCCGTCACGGTCGACGACTACAGCGCCGATGGGGATGTCGTCGCCGGCCTCACGAGCGGCCCGGATGGCCGCCCGGACCAGCGCCTCGTCACTGCTGGACACGGTCGACGAGCGCGCTGAACTCGGAGTTGAAGCCACAACGCTGGGCGATCATCTGCAGCTGCTCGTCGGGGTAGAGGTCGACCTCGTCGACGATGACCTGGAGCTCGCCGTCGGGCAGCCCGAGGTCGGCGAGGATGGCCAGGTCGCCCTCGGGCCAGAGCCCGTCGTCCTCGTCGTCGGGCGGCTCGACGCGCAGCAGGTCGAGCACGTCGGCGGCGATGTCGTAGTCGAGCGCGGCGGCGGCGTCGGACAGCAGCAGGGACACCCCGCCGGGACTGGGCCGCAGCAGCACGAAGAACTCGTCGTCGACGTTGAGCATGCCGAACAGCGCACCGGTCGACCTGATCTTGCGCAGGGCGGTGATGGCGGCGTCGAGCTCGTTCAGTGTGGCCAGTTCGAGCGAGCTGCAGCGCCATTTGCCGTCCTCGCGGACGACGGCGACACCGAAACCACCGACCGGCTCGTGCCCCGACATGTGCACACCGTAAGCGCACGGGCCGGTCACCCGGAAGCACTATCCCCCAAGCCGGCCCCGCGGAGATCGGCCGGACGGTGGTTCCGGTGGGACCATGGCTGGATGACCACTTCAGCGGCACGCCCAGCAACCACCCACTCAGGTGACCCCAGGCTCGCTGGTCTCATCGAGGCCGCCCGCGCACTCCAGCCCCGCACGGTGGCGCTGCGTCGGCAGGTGCACAAGCGGCCTGAGCTGGGGCTGAGGCTCCCACTGACGCAGGCGGCGGTGCTGCACGCGCTGGAGGGTCTGCCGCTGGAGATCACCACCGGCAAGTCGACGGACTCGGTGGTGGCGGTGCTGCACGGCGCACGGCCCGGCCCGACCGTGCTGCTGCGTGCGGACATGGACGCGCTGCCCCTGACGGAGCAGACCAGTTGCGCGTTCGCGTCCGAGGTGCACGGGACGATGCACGCCTGCGGCCACGACACCCACGTGGCGATGCTGGCGTCGGCGGCCCGGCTGCTGTGCGCCCGCAAGGAGGCCCTCAACGGGCACGTCGTCTTCATGTTCCAGCCCGGCGAGGAGGGGTACCACGGGGCCAAGCACATGATCGACGAGGGGGTGCTCGGCGCGTCCGGCCTGCTCGCCAACAAGGCGTTCGCCCTGCACATCACGTCGACCGTGCGGTCCGGGGTGGTCACCAGCCGGCCCGGCCCGATCATGGCCGCGGCCGACGTGTTCCGGGTGCGGGTGATCGGCCGCGGCGGCCACGCCTCGCAGCCGCACAAGGCGCTGGACCCGGTGCCGGCCGCGGCGGCGATGGTCGGCGCCCTGCAGACGATGATCACCCGCCGGATCGCCACCACCGAGCCGGCCGTGCTCACCGTTGCCAAGATCGCCGCCGGCACCACCAGCAACATCATCCCGGAGCTGGCCGAGCTGGAGGGCACCATCCGGACCTTCTCCGAGACCACCCGCTCCGAGGTGCACACCGAGGCCAAGCGAATCTGCGAGCACACGGCGGCGGCCTACGGCTGCTCGGCCACCTTCCAGATCGAGCGCGGCTACCCGATCACCGTCAACGACGCCGACGTCGCCGACACGGTGCTCGGCCTGGCCGCCGGCGTGCTGGGGCAGCGCTACAGCGAGCCGATGGCCGAGCCGATGATGGGCGCCGAGGACTTCTCGTACGTGACCAGGCAGATTCCCGGCACGATGGCCTTCCTCGGCGCCTGCCCGCCGTCCATCGGGCTGGACGAGGCCGCCCCCAACCACTCCAACCGGGTGCTGTTCGACGAGGCCGCGATGGAGCACGGCGTGGCCATGTACGCAGCGTTCGCGCTCGACGCGCTGCGTTAAACACCCGGGGTGGTTTCGCCAGGTTCGCCGGTCGCGGCAGGATGGGGCACGTGCTGCCTGTTTGTGTGATCGGGTTGGGTCTGATCGGCGGGTCCGTCATGCGCGCCGCCAGCGCTGCCGGCCGGGCGACCTGGGGTGCCACCGCCTCGACAACGGACGCCGAGGCGGCGCGGGCCGCCGGCTTCACCGTCGAGGACAGCGTGGACGACGCGCTGCGCCGGGCCGATGAGGAAGACGCCCTCATCGTGCTGGCCGTGCCGCTGACAGCCTTGGCGGAGGTGCTGCGTTCGGTCTCCGCCTACGCCCCCGGCTGCCGCCTCACCGACGTCATCAGCGTCAAGGGCGCGGTGTCCGAAGCCGTGCGCAAGATCAACCCGTACGCCCGGTACGTCGGCGGGCACCCCATGGCCGGCACCTCGCGGTCCGGGTGGTCCGCCGGCTCGGCCGAGCTGTTCCGGGACGCCGCCTGGGTCGTCACCACCGAGGACGACAGCGACGAGGAGGTGTGGACCGAGGTCGTGCAGCTGGCCCTGGCCTGCGGCGCGCACGTCGTGCCGGCCTCGGCGTCCGCCCATGACGACGCCGTCGCCCGCATCTCGCACCTGCCGCACCTGATGGCCGCCGTGCTGGCCAGCGTCGGCGCCTCCGGCGGGCCGCTGTCGCTCGCTCTGGCCGCCGGCGCGTTCGGCGACGGCACCCGGGTCGCCGGTAGCCGTCCCGAGCTCGTGCAGGCCATGTGCGAGGGCAACCGCGCCGCCCTGCTCGACGCCGTCGACGACGCGCTGGGCCGCCTCGGCGCCGCCCGCGGCTCCCTCGCCTCCACCGGCGGGCTGGCCGCCACCGTCAACGCCGGGCACCTGGCCCGCCGGGAGCTGGAGCAGCACCGCTCGGGCACGCGACACCCCGTCAAGGTCGACCTGGAGGCCCGGGGCGCCCTCGCCAACCTCCGCGACCTCGGCAACAAGGGCGGCCGCCTGACCGCCCTGGACGGCACCGTCGCGATCGTGCAGATGCTCTGAGCATCGCGGACCCCGGCTGGTCCAGCCGTCAGACGCGGTTGGCCAGGCCGGGGTAGTCGACGACCAGGCCGTTGGCGTCGACGGTGAGCTCGACCGAGGCCTCGCCGCGGTCGAAGGCGACGACGCTGCCGTTGTCGTCCACGGACACGGTGCGGTAGCGCTCGTGGACGAGGCTGACCGACAGGTCCGGCAGCGACACCCAGACCACGGGCAGCTCGTGCTCGCCGGCCTCGCGGTGCAGGCCGAGACGGCGCACCGGCAGTGCGTTGAACAGGACGCTGCTCTCCAGGTTGACGTCGAGCGCGCCCTCGAAGTCACGGCGCTCGGCGCCGCGGCCGCGGTCGATGATCCACATGCCGTCCTCGGTGCGGCTGAGCGACATGGTGCGCTCCTCCTCGGCGGTGGCGCTGCGCAGCAGCAGCCGGCTCACCACGCCGTCCTCGCCGACGGACAGCTCGAACGAGGCGTTGTACGCCTCGTTGCCGTCGATGGCGGCGGCGACGACCCGTCCGCTGCCCTTGATCCGGTTCTCGGACAGCACCAGCCGGGCCGACTCGAGGCGGGGACCGGTGAGGCCCTGCCACGTCACCATCACGGGCCGGCGACCGGCACGGGGTGCGCTGTCGGACTGTGCGGGCTCAGTCGCGTTGGGGACGTTCACTGTCCACCTTTCGAGGTCAGGGTCGACAACGGAGCGTACCTAACCGAAATGGCAGTGGGGCCTCCCGTTACCTCGGGAGGCCCCACATGGCTCAGCGGATCAGCTGGGGTCAGCTGTGGTTGGCCTTACGGCGACGCACGAAGAACAGCGCGCCGATACCCGCGCCGATCAGCACGATGCCGGCGATCACCGGGCCGATGACCGAGGCGCCGGTGTAGGCGAGCTCGTTGGTGTCGGCCGTGGTGGTCGGGGTCGGCGTGGCGCACGACGGCGGCATCGGGGTGCTGGTGGTGGTGTCGCCACCCTTGGTCGTGGTGGTGGTCGTCGGCGACGCGGAGGTGGACGGCACACACGGGGTGGTGGTGGTCGTCGTGGTCGTCGGCTTGGTCGTCGTGGTGGTGCTCGACGGCGGGGTGGTGTCCCCGACGGTCCACGTGGCGACGGCTTCCTTGTGCAGCTTGACGTCGGTCGGCTTGGCCACGATCAGCGACTGCGTGATGGCCTTGTCGCTCGGCTTGCCGTCCCTGGCGTTGGAGCCGACGAACAGGCGGCCGGCGTTGAGGTGCACCTTGGCGTCGAGGGCGAAGGTGCCCTTGTCGGCCGCGGCGCCCGCCGGGACCTTGATGAAGATCTCGGTGCCGTCCTTGATGTCGCCCAACGCGTTACCGGCCTTGTCGGTCAGCATGACGCCGTTCGGCAGGTGCGGGGTGACCGTGACCTTGTCCTTGAGGTCGGTGGCCGTGAACTTGAACGGACCGATCAGGTCACCGGCCTTGCCGGTCGCCGAGGTCGGCGTGAGGTCCATCGCCGGGTTCGGCTGGGGCAGGTCGGTGGCGTGGTCCAGCAGGTAGTGGTACGCCGCCACCACGTCCGCACCGGCATCCTTGCCGTCGAACGGCGTGGGGTTGCCCTCGTCCAGCTTGGCGCCGTCGGACATGTTCCAGATGGCGGACTGGGTGGCGCTGATCGCCTCCGAGGCGCTCAGGCCGTTGTGCAGCTTGATGCCGGCCGCGGTGAGCGTCTGGGTCAGCTTGGCCGCACTGACGTTCGGGTAGCTGTTCTGGAGGATCCAGTTGATCTTGCCGGCGTGCGCCTTGAAGCCGCCGTCCTTGTCACCCGGAGTGGCCTCGTAGGGGTACTTGTCCCACGGGACCTCGACCATCTTGACGTCGCCGTGGATGTTGACGTTGAGCTCGACGCAGTAGGTGAAGACCTTCTGGCCGTTGACCGTGACCGGGATGAGCAGCGTCTGCTCGGTCTCGACACTGTCGGCGACGAGCTTGACGTTGAGGCCGTTCGTCTCGAAGGCGGCGTCCGACTTCGCAGCCGGCGCCTGGTCGCGCGGGCCGCGCGGGGTGGCGTAGCCGCCGTGGTCGCCGTTGTCGTTGCCGTTGTCCGCGAACGCCAGCGGCGCCGCCGACATCAGAGCGATCGAGGCGCCGAGCACCGCGGCCGCGATCCGACCCGGGTGGAACCGGTTTGCCATGACTCTCCCTAGGTGACTGCTGCTAGCGCTGGTCCCCGACCACTGACCTGCCCTGCGATGTCACGCTCCGGGCGTCCGTTAACCCAAAAGGACGCGCCTGACGCTCGTGACACATAGTCCGAACGGGCGATTTGCGCCGCGTTCGGTGAAAGTCCTGTGTGGAACGCGGCAGCACATTACTCGATGGAGTGACGTGTGCCGAACACCACTCACCTCATAGGTTTGACCTGCGAAAACGTCACCCATCCGTGGCGGGACGCGAAGATCGACTAGGTGAGTTCAACTCGATTTTCACTCTGTGTCACCGATTTCGCGGCTCACGCCAATGAATCACGATCGAGCAGAGTTATCCACAGGTCGACATTTCCGCTGGTCACATCGCCGCAAACGATTACGGCGGCACGAAACAGTAAACATCCCGCGATAAGATCGTTATTCAACGGAGACAACTTGATCTCCGTCGTTGCTCCGTTCGTGGTGCCCGTTCACTGCTCAGCGTCGTCAACATCACGTGTCGCGGGGGTGAACGAAACCGGGACCTGCGGGGACACTGTGGACGTGACGCGAGCGCGCGATCTGACCCCGTACGTGGAACTGGGGCGCGAGCACTGGCGCGAGCTGCGCGCGGCCACGCCGATGAGCCTCACCTCGGACGAGCTGCACCGACTGCAGGGCCTCGGCGACCGGGTGTCGCTGGACGAGGTCGCCGACATCTACCTGCCGCTGTCCCGGCTGATCAACCTCCAGGTCGCCGCCCGCCAGCGGCTGCACGCCGCCACCACCACGTTCCTGGGCGAACCGTCCGAAAAGGTGCCCTTCATCATCGGCGTGGCCGGCAGCGTCGCCGTCGGCAAGTCCACCACCGCGCGCATCCTGCAGGCCCTGCTGGCCCGGTGGAGCGACCATCCGCGGGTCGACCTGATCACCACCGACGGTTTCCTGCTGCCCAACGCCGAGCTGGAGCGGCGGGGTCTGATGACCCGCAAGGGGTTTCCCGAGAGCTACGACCGGCGGGCCCTCGTCCGCTTCGTCGCCGACGTCAAGGCCGGCGCGCCCGAGGTCGAGGCACCCGTCTACTCCCACCTCAGCTACGACATCGTGCCCGGCACGCGGCAGTTGGTGCGGAAGCCCGACATCCTCATCGTCGAGGGCCTCAACGTACTCCAGCCCGGCGCCCGCCTCGCCGTGTCCGACCTGTTCGACTTCTCCCTCTACGTCGACGCGCGCACCGACTGCATCCAGCAGTGGTACGTCAGCCGCTTCCTCAAGCTGCGCGACACCGCCTTCGCCAATCCCGCCTCGTACTTCCATCGCTACGCCTCGCTGACCGACGAGCAGGCCGTGGCCCGGGCGACGCAGATCTGGCAGGAGATCAACGAGCCCAACCTGGTCAACAACATCCGGCCAACCCGCGGCCGGGCGACCCTGGTGCTGCGCAAGGAAGCCGACCATTCCATCAGCCGCGTGCGGATGAAGAAGCTCTAGCTCACAGGTCGGCGAAGTACTGGCGCACGTCGTAGTTCACGATCAGGCGAGCAAGCCCGAGCGGATTCTGGCCACTCCGGTTGACCGCATGCGGATCCGCACCGGCCGCGCGCAGCAGCTCGATCAGCTCGCCGTGCCCCCTCGACTCGAAAACCGCCGTCCACAACGAGGTGTTGCCCTACCGGTTTCGCGCGTCCACGTCGGCGGCCAGGAGCACATCGGCCACCTCCGGATGCCAGTACTGCGCAGCGAAGTGAAGTGGCACAAACCCTTTCTTGTCACCGAGGTTCGGGTCCAACCCGGCCGCCAGCAACCGCGTCACCTCCGCCGCCGCGTGATGAAGCTCGGACCGGCCGTCGCGCCCCCCACGCTCATGGCCTTCGACAACGACCTGACCATCCCCGGCCAGTACCCCACCCTCCCGGGGGCTGGCCCGCGCCCGATTTTACCGGCCGGCCCCTGCTCCCGACTGCCGTGAAGATCCAGATGTGGACAACTCGGGGGGTGTGGACAAGTCGGGCTGACAGGTGCCGCCGAGATGTCGCTGATGTCCGCGTCGACGTGCAGGAATCGGCGTGACCGCCGGATGTCAACCCCAGCGTTGGGTGATGGCGGCGCACTGAACACGGAGGGCGTCCAACACGATGGGCAGCAACGGGTTGGTGTTGCTGGGACGGTGCAGCGCCAGGATCCGGCGGAACACCTCGGAGTCGGCGATGCGCAGGACGCCGAGACCGGTGTCGATGCCGAGGGCGAGTCTGGGCACGACGGCGACGCCGAGACCCCGGCGCACAAGGGAACAGACAACGCCGTAGTCGTTGCTACGCAAGGTGATCCGCGGAACGAAGCCGGCGGTGGCGCAGAGGCGTTCCAACGACTTGGAACCGGCGGTGTCGCTGCGGGTGCAGATCCACCGCTCATCGGCGACCTCCACAAGGGACGCGTCGCCGCGCGAGGCGAGCCGGTGCCCGGGGGCGGTGACGAGAACGAGCGGCTCGGACAGCAGCGGCGTGGCGATGAGCTCCCGAGGCCACGTTCGGGGATCGAGGTCGTAGGCGAAGACGACGGCGACGTCCCGATCGCCGTCGAGCACGCCGGCCAGCACCTCGTCGGGCTCACCCTCGTCGAGCAGCACGTCGGCGCCGGGCCGGCGCTCCACAATGGCGGCGAGGGTGGAGGCCATGATCCGTGCGTTGGCGGTGGCGAAGCTGGCCAGCCGCAGCGTGCCGGCGTCGCCGCGGGTGAGCGCCCGCACCTCACGCTCCAGTTCGGACAATGCGGCGAGCGCGTCCCGGCTGAGCAGGGCCATCCGCTCGGCGATGGCGGTGGGCCGCACGCTGCGCGCGGAACGCTCGAACAGCTGGGCGCCGACCGCCCGTTCGAGCATGGCGATCTGTTGCGACACCGCGGAAGTCGTGTAGCCGAGCAGGCGCGCGGTCTCGGCGAACGAGCCGGTCCGGACCGCCTCGGTCAGGGTGCGCAGATGGATGGGGTTCAGCATCAGACGCAATTCAGTTCGGGACGGTCCGAACTGGTGGCGAACCGATCGACGGACAGCCCGGTCACGTCGACCACGGGCGGCACGCCGAGCACGAGGTCCCGCAGCACCTCGCCGACGGCCGGCCCCTGAAGAAAGCCGTGCCCCGAAAAGCCGGTCGCGTACAACAGCCGGCTGACGTCACGGGATTCGCCGATCAGGGCGTTGCGGTCGGGGCTCATCTCGTACAGCCCGGCCCACCGGTGCGCGATGCCGACATCGGCCAGCCCCGGCGCGCGTCGCTGCACGGCCTCGGCCAGCCCCGGCAGCCATTCGTCGCCGGTGCCGAGGTGGAAGCCTGGCTCCTGGTCCGGATCGGACATTCCGACCAGCAGCCCCGGCCCCTCGGGATGGAAGTAGAACGACGTGCCGAAGTCGATGGTCATCGGCAGATCCGGCGGTAGGTCGGGCATTTCGGACGTCACGATGATCTGCCGCCGCAACGGCACGACCGGCAGCGGCACTCCGGCCATCTCGCCGACAGCCGCCGACCACGCCCCAGCCGTGACGACAACAGTTGACGTGCCGACAAGTCCCGCTGTCGTCCGAACGCCGGTGATCATGCCGTCGGCGACGTCGATGCCGGTGACCGCGCAGTGCTG